>CAYTRA010000370.1:0-2812 GCA_964439675.1 uncultured Dehalococcoidaceae bacterium | reverse complement strand
GATCCTGCGTCGGGTGACGCCGTCGAGGGCTGCTAGACTCGGGCTGGCCCGCTCGGCCGCGCCCTGAGGCGCGCCATCGCCATCGGCGGCGAGCGAGCCTAGCGGAGGCAAGGCAGTGTGCGGTATTGCCGGCGTGGCCGCCCTAAATGGGCGGCGCGTGCCGGATGGGCTGGCCGATCGCATGGCACGGACCCTCGCGCATCGAGGGCCGGATGACTCCGGGTGCTGTCAGGCGGCGCACGCCGCGCTGGGGCACCAGCGGCTCTCGATCATCGACCTGTCCCCAGAGGCGCGGCAGCCGTTCCTGAACGAGGACGGCAACGTCGCCCTCGTCTGCAACGGGGAGATCTACAACCACGAGGCGTTGCGTGGCCCCCTGCTGGCGGGGGGCCACCGCTTCCGCTCGCGCTCGGACTCGGAGGTCGTCCTGCACCTCTACGAGGAGCATCGCGACGAGCCGGCGCGATTGCTCGAGCAACTCGATGGCATGTTCGCGCTCGCGATCCGCGACGAGGCGGCGCAGCGGGTCTTCCTCGCGCGCGACCGCCTCGGCATCAAGCCGCTCTACTACGCAGTGTCCCAGGGCCACCTGCTGTTCGCCTCGGAGCCGAAGGCGATCCTCGCGAGCGGCCTCATCGAGGCGCGGCCCGACCTCTCCTCGGTGGCCGCCTACCTCTCGTTCCGCCACCCCGTGGGGCCCGCCACGATGTTCGAGGGCATCCGTGCATTGGAGCCGGGCCACTTTCTGCTCGCCGAGCGAGGCGAGGTACGGGTGCAGCGGTACTGGGACATCCCGCGCCCGGATCGCTCGCAGCCGCGCTCCGAGGACGAGTATGCGCAGGGCGTTCGCCACCTCCTGGAGGAGGCGGTGCGCAAGCGCCTGATGTCGGATGTGCCGCTGGGGGCGTACCTCTCCGGCGGCCTGGACTCCAGCATCGTGGTGGCGCTGATGGCGCGTATGTCCTCGGAGCCCGTGAAGACGTACTCGATCGGCTTTGGCGACGAGACGGACGAGTTCCCCTACGCGCGGCAGGTGGCGGAGCGCTACGGCACCGACCACCACGAGATCGTGATGGAGGCGCCTCGCTACTTCGAGTTGCTCGCGCAACTGATCCGCCACCGGGATGCGCCGCTGGCCGTCCCGAACGAAGTCCCCCTGTACGAGATGTCGCGCGTGCTGAAGCAGGACATCACCGTCGTGCTCTCCGGGGAGGGGGCGGACGAACTCTTCGCGGGGTACGGCGACTACGCGCGGACGCCCTTCGACTGGCGGAAGGGCCAGGTACTGCGCCGCCTGCCGCCACCCCTGCGGCGCGCCCTCAGCGGCGGGCTGGAAGACAAGTACGGGGACGGCGCGTACGAGGCCGACCTGGGCGCCCACTTCCTCGCCGGGTATCGATGGTTCTCGCCACCAGAGGTCGCCTCGCTCCTGTCGCCTGCGGCGCTGGCCGAGTCAGGCGAGGGAGGCAGTGACCGCATTGCCGCACACTTCGAGCGCACCGAGGGTTGGGAGCCGTACGACCGGGTGCTCTACACGCTGGAGCGTGCGCACCTGGAGAACCTGCTCCGGCGCGCCGACGCCATGACGATGGCGACGGCCGTGGAGGCACGCGTCCCGTTCGTGGACCACCGCCTGGTGGAGTACGCCTTCAGCATCCCGGCCGAGTACAAGCTGCGCTGGCGGTCTCCGCTGCATCGAGCGCGCGCGTGGACCTCCTACTCCGACCGTTTCCGGGAGCGGGACGACACGACGAAGTACATCCTGCGCCGCGCCTGCGCGGACCTGCTGCCGCGCGAGATCGTGGAGCGACGCAAGATTGGCTTCAAGGTGCCCCTCGACCGTTCGCTCTCGGACCAGATCGTCCGGTACGCGCGCGGCCTGCTGCTGGAGGGCCGGACCGCCTCGCGAGGGGTGTTCGACATCGAGGCGGTGCGCGAGTGGCTGGACCGCGGCGCGGCGAACGGCGGCGAGTTCGGGGTGCGGGCGTGGATGCTCGCCAGCCTGGAACTGTGGTTCCGCCTCTACATTGACGGGGACGAGGCGGACGATCCGGAGCGCCTCATCGCACTCGGGAGCCGCCCATGACCGTGCCCGCGGAGGACCGCCCCGCCCTGGTGAAGTCCAGCGACGGCCCGATCTCCATCGCGCTCAACCGGCGCGTGTCGCAACCCATTTCGCGCGTACTCGCGCCGGCAGGCGTCTCGCCGAACGCGGCGACGGTGATGTCGCTGGTCATCGGCGCCGCGGCCGCCCTCGCGTTCGCGATGCAGTGGTGGTGGCTCGGCGGGCTGCTCGCGCAGTTCTCGTCGATCTTCGCGGGGGTCGACGGGGAGATTGCCCGCCGGACGGGCCAGGGGAGCGTGTACGGGGACTTCCTGGACACCGTGAGCGACCGGTTCGTCGAGTACGCCACGCTCGTCGCTATTGGGTACGGCCTCTCGCAGGCCGAAGCGTGGGAGGCGTGGGCGTGGCCGCTCGCGGCGGCCGCCCTCGGCGGGTCGTTCATGCTCGCCGCGGCCTCGGAGAAGTATCGCTCCGTGATGCACGAGAACTATCCGAAGCGCCAGTTGGAACCGCTCTTCGCCTACCTGGTCTCCGGCCGCGACGTGCGCGTCTTCTACCTCGCCGTCGCCTCCGTCGCGGCCACGTGGCGCGTGGAGGTGCTCGTCTGGGCGCTCGCACTGATCGCCGTGCTGATGCACCTCAACTGGCTGTTCCGGCTTGCCGTCGTCCGGAGGCGGATGACCGGATGACCAGCGCGCGCCGTCGCCTGCGGGCGGTCACGTTCGACCTCGGTGACACGGTCTGGCA
>CAYTRA010000369.1:0-2816 GCA_964439675.1 uncultured Dehalococcoidaceae bacterium | reverse complement strand
GAGGAGTGGGAGATGTCCCGCTCGTGCCAGAGCGCGACGTTCTCCAGCGCCGGGATGTCCTCGTACGCCCGTTCAACAGACGGCACGTAATAGAACATCAGCAGCACGCCGGTAATGGTCAGGCCCAGGAACAGGAAGAAGGACAGCCCGCCCAGGCAGAAGGTGTGCGTGATCTTGACGTGCGTGCGGTGGATGCGCGTCGGGTGCAGGTGCAGGAACACGTTCGTGGCCACGGCCAGCATCTGGTTCCGAGGGGTGTTCGGGTACCCGGATCGGAAGATGGACCGCCACACGCGGTTGGAGAAGATCGCGTCGTACAGACGATCACCCATCGTCCGTCGCTGCGGTCGTTCCGTTGCGGCCATCCGCTGCTCCTTCAGTCTCGCCCCGGCGACGCTGCGCCATGGGGCTTGTGCTACCCGCGCCGGCAGTGTCCGGCAGTCATCCTGCGCGCCTCAGTCCGAGGCGCCCACCTCGAGCGATGGCTAGGCTTCCCACCACTTGCCGAGCAGCACCATCGCGCCGAGCCCGACCATGAACGTGATGAAGACGCCAATGAGTTCGATGCCTTCGCCTTCACCGAGCATGGGGCTTCCTCCCATCGCGCGACTACGGCAGCCGCGCATAACGCCCGCAGGTCGCACTGCGGGGCCGGGGCGAATGTAGCGACGGCCCGCATCTATGGTCAACGTGACGTACGTCACGAATGACACCGGGTGCGTCGCGTGGTGGCGGAGCGGTCCCTAAACCTTACCCGCTACGCGAGGGATACCGCCTCGCTTCAGCCGCCAGATCCCCTTCAAATCGTCGCGCGCAGTCTTCAGGATCTTGACCCTCGTGTCCGGATCTTCCACCCAGCGCACTGGGACCTCCCGCATGCGGTAGCCGTTCTCCTGCGCCACCCACAGCAGCTCGGAGTCCCAGAACCACTGCGTGTCCTGCACCAGCGGCACCAGCGCCCTGGCGGCCTCGCGCGAGATGGCCTTGAACCCGCATTGCGCGTCGCTCACCTTCAGGCCCGCCAGCCGCAGGATGAACACGTAGCCCCGCGAGGTGATCTCGCGCTTCAGCGACCGGTTCGTCTGGGAGTGCTTGTCCAGCCGCGTCCCGTACGCGAGATCCACCTCGCCTCGCGCGATCGGGTCCACCAACTCCGGGATGTGGTCCAGGTCCGTGGACAGGTCCACGTCCATGTAGGCCAGCACGTCCGCGTCCGAGGTCAGCCACGCCGTCCGCAGCGCGATGCCGCGCCCCTTCACCGGGATCTGGAGTGCAGCCACCCGGCCCGGGTACTCCGCCTCCAGCTCGCGCGCGACCTCCAGCGTGCGGTCCGTGGAGGCGTTGTTCGCCACCACCACGCGCCACTGGTGCTGCGGATGCCCATCGCACCAGCCGAGCACCTGCCGCACGCTGCCGGCCAGCACGTGCTCCTCGTTGTAACAGGGGATCACGAGGTCAACGGTTGCCACGGACGACCTTCCATCGCACCCGCCCCGGGGGCGGACTGGAGCAACTCAGGCTAGAGCCGCCCAGAGGCTACAGGGTACGCGGACGCCGTGCCGCCACGATCCCCGCCACGAGCCCTACCGAGGGACCTCGCAGCAGCCACGCGGCCTAGTGCCGGAAGTGCCGAACCCCCGTCACCACCAGGGCCACCCCGAGGCGGTCCGCCGCCTGCACCGAGTCCTCGTCGCGGATAGAGCCGCCAGTGTGCGCCACCACGGTGCACCCGGCGGACGCCGCCACCTCGACCGTGTCCGGGAACGGCAGGAACGCGTCCGTGGCGCACACCGCGCCCTGGGCGCGCTCGCCCGCCTGCTCCTTGCACAGCCGCGCCGAGCCCACGCGGTTCGGCTGCCCGGCCCCCATGCCGATGAGCACGCCGTCCTTCACGAAGACCACGCCGTTGGACTTCACGTGCTTGCAGATCGTCCATGCGATCTCCAGGTCCGCGATCTCGCCCTCGCTCGGCTGGCGCTGGCTCACCACCTGGAAGTCCGCGCGGGTCACCTCGCGCACGTCCGCGTCCTGCACCAGCACGCCGCCCCGCACGGACCGGTACTCCAGCCGCGACCGTCGAGGTTCACCCAGCGGCGCCGAGAGGATGCGCAGGTCCTTCGACTTCTTCCGCAGGTGCTCCAGCGCGTCCGGCTCGTACCCCGGCGCGATCACGATGTCGTAGCGCATCCGAGTCTCGCCGTCCGTGGGCGAGCGCACCTCGCGCAGCGCCGTGGCGAACTCCATGTCCACCACGCGGTTCACCGCCACGATGCCCCCGTATGCCGAGACGAAGTCCCCCTCGCCCAGCGCCCGCTCGTAGAGGGCCGTCATCGAGGCGTCACCACCCGCGGGCGTCGTCGCGAAGCAGGCGGGGTTGGTGTGCTTGATGATGGCGATGGCCGGCGTTTGGAAGTCGGCCACGGCGTTGAAGGCCGCGTCCGCGTCCAGGATGTTCACGTAGGACATCCCCAGCCCGTGGTGCTGCTCGTACGCGCCGATGCCCCTGATGGGCGTGCGCACGGAGTCGTACGTGTAGAAGGCGCCCCGCTGGTGCGGGTTCTCGCCGTAGCGCAGCACCTCGCGGCGCGTCATGCCCTCGGTCAGTTGTGCCGGGAACGGCTCCTCGTCCCCGCGCAGGTACTCCGCGATCGCCGTGTCGTAGTGCGCCACGTACTGGAACGCCTTCGCCGCCAGCCGGCGCTTGAGGGCGGCCTCCACCTTCGAGGGGTCACCACCGGCCGCGCGCAGCGCCTCCAGCACCGGCGCGTAGTCCACGCGGTCCACCAGCGGCAGCACCCACTGGTGGTTCTTCGCCG
>CAYTRA010000368.1:0-2817 GCA_964439675.1 uncultured Dehalococcoidaceae bacterium | reverse complement strand
TCGACGTCTGCGCGCTCCAAGAGGTGGGCGAAGATCGCGGGGTCGGGCTTGTGGACGCCGAGGTCGCCCGAGACGACGACGTGGTCCACCAACCCCTCCAACGCGAACTTGCGCACCTTCGGCCACTGCATCTCCGAGGGCCCGTTGGTGACGATGGCCAGCCGGTAGTGCTCGCGCAGGCGCGCGAGCGTCACCTGAGCGCCCTCGATCCAGCCGAGGGCATCCAGCAGCACGGCGTTGTACGCCGCCCGGATCGCGATGCCCTCGTCGCTGCGGGGCTCCACACCCAGCGTCGCCATGAACGCGGCCATGCGGCCCTGCGTCACGGGGTTCGCCTCCATGGCCGCGCGCAACGCCTGGTCCACCATCGCCACGTCGAGGTCGAGCAACTTGCCGGCCTGCTCAGCCGCGGCCTGCACGCGGAACTCGACGGCGGCGTCCGTGTCCACCAGCGTGTCGTCCAGGTCCAGCGAGAGCAGCGTCACCCCGCGCTCCGCCAGGAGTTGGGACGCCCTCACAGCCGTCACGCGAGCCCGGCCCGGTACGCGGTCACCTTCATCGAGCCGTAGTGCACGGGAATGCCCCAAGCCTTCAGGCGCTCCGGGGTGATGCGCTCCAGGCCTCGGATGACCGGGGCCAGGCGGGGGTAGTAGCGCTGGAGACGCTCGTAGAGGAAGCCCACCGGGTAGCGGTTGGGGTCGCGCTGCACGGTGATGCGCTCGAAGCCCACGGCCTCCAGCATGCGCGCGATGGTGCGCGCGTCGAAGTAGTAGAGGTGCTCGCGCGGCTTGTACTCGAACCAGCGCTTGCCGGCGAGGCGGGCGAACCACGCGCCACGGTTGGGCGTGGTGATCATGATGAGGCCGCCCGGCTTGAGCCACTTCGCCATTTTCTGCAAGCCACCTCGAGGGTCGTCGAAGTGCTCGATGGTCTGGAAGAGGGCGACGGCGTCGTAGGTGGCGGGCTCCACGGCCGCCTCTTCCAGCGATCCGGCGACCACCGGCAGGCCCAGGTCGTCGCGGATGATGCGCTGGCAGGCCTTGGAGGGCTCGATGCCCTCCGGCCGCAGGCCGTGCCGCCGCGCCTGTTCGAGGAAGTACCCGCGCGCGGCGCCGACCTCGAGGATGCGGCCGGCCGGCTTGATGCGCGCGATCTCCTCTGCCCGCCGGCCGAAGTACGGGTAGAGGACGGGGCGGTCGCTGGCGTAGGAGGTGTAGCCCGGGCGGCCCGTCGCCAGGTGGCTCTTCTCGTGGTATTCGTCCACCTCGTACTGGACGCGCGGATCGTGCGCCAGGCGCGGGCTCACGTACGCCAGGCCGCAGCGGCGGCACTGGACGATGCGCCCCTCGCCGGTGGATTCGCGGATGGTGCGAGCGTCGGTTGAGCCGCACAGATTGCAGGGAACGGTGCGCATTGCGGGGGGCGGGACAGCCATTCCCGCGGTCAAAGGCTGGTCAGTCATACGTGCCCCTCTCTCCCGCATTATCGGAACCATCCCCCGAGGGCGCGACCACCTTCGCGGCGGCACGTCTGAAGGCTCCCCAACGAGCCGACGGAACGGTCGAGGAGCGCGCGGCTATCGGTGCTCGGCGGCGGACTGGGAGGCCTCGCGATGCTGCGGGTGGCGCCTGAGTGGCCGGTAGGGAGTCCTGGTTTGCCTCTGAGGATCACTCCGCCCTAAACAACGCGTAACAAGGAGCCGCTATTCTCTTACGTCAATGGAGCGTCAGGGTCCGGACCGGTGAAGGGAAGCGCAGTGGCTCATCTACCTCTGGTCATCTCTCACCGTACGCAGGGCGGAACGATGCCGGAGAATACGCTGGCCGGCGTAGAGGCCGCGCTTGCGGCGCGCGCCGATGGCATCGAGATCGACGTACGCGCGACGGCCGACGGGGTCCCGGTACTGCACCACGACGCGACGCTGGCCCGCACGACGGGCGACCCGCGCGAGGTGTCCGCGGTGACGTTCCAGGAGTTGCGTGACACTGTCCGCGTGCAGCCGCTGTACGAGGAGCGCGAGCCGCTCGTCGTGCCGTCGCTCGCGGAGGTCCTCGACGCTATCGCGGGGCGGGCGATCCTCGTGATCGAGGTGAAGCAGGCGGACATCCACGAGCAGGTGGCGGAAGTGGTGCGGCGAGCACGCGCGGAAGCGTGGTGCTGGATCTGGACGTTTGACCCGCGCGTCGGCATCGCGTGCCGGCGCGTGCTTCGAGACGTACCGGTGGGCCTCAACACCGCGCCCGGCGTGCTGGAGCGCTACGGCTTCGCCGACGAGCCGGTGAACCTCTGCGTGCGCGAGGGCTTCGCCGCCGTGTCGTGGAACCACCAGACCGTGGACGAGGCGGTGGTGACCTCCGCACAGCGTCGCGGCCTGGCCACGTACTGCTGGACGGTGGACGAGGAAGACGACATCCAGCGCGTGTGGGACGCCGGCGTGGACGCGATCTGCACGGACTACCCGGACCGGGTGAACCGCGTGCTCGGCCGCGCTTGAGCGGGCGAACGGGCGGCGCCGTGAGCGCCAGCCGAGGGTCGTCCCAAACCTCACGCTACCGCCCGATGCGAGACGCCCCGTCCACGTTCGTGTACCCGGAGACGAAGTCCTCCACCTGGCCAGCATCGGGCTCGAAGGCCTGCCGGCGCACGGTGCCGAGGTCGTTGCACAGCACATGCAGCGATACCGAGGGCACGGCTGAGGCCGTGATCACCTGGTGGATGTCCTCGTCCGGGTGCTTCAGGGGCGTCAGTTCGCCGAGCGCGATCGGGTCCTCGGAGACCATCTCCAGTGTCGCCCGCCCGGGCTGCGAGCCGTCGTCG
>CAYTRA010000367.1:0-2823 GCA_964439675.1 uncultured Dehalococcoidaceae bacterium | reverse complement strand
GACCTGTCGTTCCTGCACGACCTGAACGGGCTATGGCCGGTCGGCCGCTACGGGCTCGACCTGACGGTGCTGCTGGTGAACAACAACGGCGGCGGCATCTTCTCGTTCCTCCCCCAGCGCACCGCCACCCCGTCGCGGTTTGACGAGTGGTGGGGGACGCCCCACGGCCTCGACCTGTCCCACGCCGTCGCCCTCCACGGCGGCCGCCACACGGTCCTCGATGGCGCCTCCACCATCGAGGCGATATCGAGCGCCCTCGGACGGGCGGGGCTCGACGTGCTGGAACTGCGCACAGACCGCGAGCGCAACGTCGCCCTGCACCGCCATGTGTGGGATCGAGCCGCCGAGGCCGTCCGAGCCACGCTCGCCACGGTGGAGGCGTAGGGCGTGGGGCACGTCAACGTGGATGGCCTCGATTTCTGGGTGGAGCAGGCGGGGCAGGGGCCGCCGGTCATGCTCCTGCACGGCTTCACCGGCTCCCGTAGCACCTGGTACGACCTGCAGAAGGTCCTTGAGCCGGAATTCGCGACGTACGCCGTCGACCACATCGGCCATGGCCGCAGTGCCTCGCCGGCCTCGCTGGAGCGCTACCAGATGGACCGCGCCGTGGACGACCTCGTGGAGGTGATGCGAGCGCTGGGCCACGAGCGCGCGGTCTGGCTCGGCTACTCCTTCGGCGGCCGTACGGCGCTCCAGGTGGCGGCACGCCACCCCGAGGCGGTCTCGGCACTGGTGCTGGAGGGCGCGAGCGCCGGACTGCCGACCGAGGAGGAACGCGCCGCACGGGTCGCCTCGGACGAGGCACTCGCGAGGATGATCGAGGAGCAGGGGCTCGAGGCGTTCGTCGACTACTGGGCCAGCATCCCCCTGTGGGCGAGCCAGGCCACGCACCTCTCCGGCCCCCAGCGCGAGGCGCTCCGCCAGCAACGGCTCGCCCAGCGCGGCATCGGCCTCGCGAACTCCCTTCGAGGGATGGGCACGGGCGCGCAGGCCTGGGTGGGCGACCGCCTGGGCGAAATCGACGTGCCCGTTCTGCTCACGGCGGGTAGTCTGGACACCAAGTACGTGGGGATCGCCCGGGAGATGTCGGCAGCATTCCCCCAGGCGACGCTGCGGATCATCGAGGACGCGGGGCACGCCGCCCACCTCGAACAACCGGCGGCGTTCAACTCCACGGTGCTCCAGTTCTTGCGCGACGTGCGCGGACGCCTGGCGGCGTAAGCGCGAACATCCCAGACGGACTCGCCCAGTGCCCACCCCCTCCAACCTTCCCGCACCCGGCAGCCTGCGCGCGTGGGTCCTCGCGATCCGTCCCCCCACTCTTACCGCCGCCATCGTCCCGGTGGCCGTCGGCACCGGGGTGGCCTTCCGGGACGGCTATCGAGAGTGGCCCGCCGCCCTGGCCGCGCTCCTCGCGGCGCTCGCACTCCAGATCGGCGCGAACTTCGCCAATGACCTCTCGGACTTCCGCCGGGGCGCCGACAATGACTCCCGCCTCGGCCCACCGAGGGCGACCCAGCTGGGCTTGCTGACACAGCGACAGGTCGTCGCGGCGATCCTCGTCGCGTTCGGGGTCGCGACCTTCCTGGGGCTGTACCTCGTGTACGTCGGAGGGTGGCCCATCGTCGCCATCGGCCTCGCCTCGATGCTGGCGGCCGTCACCTACACCGGCGGCCCGTGGCCCTTCGGCTATCGAGGGCTGGGCGAAGTCTTCGTCTTCATCTTCTTCGGCGTCGTCGCTGTGGCCGGCACGTACTACGTGCAGTCGGGTGAGATCAGCGGCCACGTCATCGCCGCGTCCATTCCGGTGTCGCTGACCGTGACGGCGATCCTGGTGGTGAACAACGTCCGGGACATCGATACGGATCGCCTCGCGGGCAAGTTCACGCTGGCCGTCTACCTCGGACGCCGTCTCGCGCGG
This sequence comes from uncultured Dehalococcoidaceae bacterium, assembly GCA_964439675.1. Taxonomy (GTDB): domain Bacteria; phylum Chloroflexota; class Dehalococcoidia; order UBA2979; family UBA2979; genus W-Chloroflexi-9. Next base: position 902 of record CAYTRA010000367.1, on the reverse strand, counting down.
ACGGAGTTCGTCGTGGTCGTGGCGGGCGCCTACCTCGCCTCGGCGGCGCTGTGGCTCCTCGGGGGCTACTCCGGCTGGGTGCTGCTGTCGTGGCTCTCCGTCCCGGCCGCCTTCGTCCCGGTGGGTGCGGTCCTCGCGAGGACGGACGGGCCGGCCTTGAACCAGGCGCTCCGCTCCACGGCGAGGCTGCACCTGCTCTTCGGCATCCTGCTCGCGGTCGGCGTCTCGGTGTGACCGCGCCGGTCGTCGAATTCCGGTGGCGGCCGTTCCGCCTCCAGATGCGCCATCGCTTCCAGGCAGCGCACGGCGACCTCGATGACCGCGAGGGCGTCCTGGTCGCACTCCGCGACGCTGACGGCCGCCTCGGACTCGGTGAGGCGTCCCCGATGCCGTCGCTCGGCCACGGCTCGGCCTCGGACGTGCTCGCCCTCATCGAGGCACACGCCGCCTCGCTCCTCGACGACCCGAGCGCCGAGGCGATCAGCGGGCCCGGCTCCGCTGCGCTCCGGTGCGCGCTCGATGTCGCGAGGCTGGACCTCGCGGGGCAGGCGAGCGGGCGCCCCGTCGCCGCGCTCCTCGCGGAGGCGCCTCCGGCGCCGTGGGTTATGGCCAACGCCGTCATCGGCGGCGGCTCCGCCTTCGAGGTGGCCCGGTACGGCCGCGAGGCGGTGGACGCGGGATATGCGGTGCTGAAGGTGAAGGTGGGCGTGGGCTCTGTCGCGGAGGACCACCGACGCCTCTCCGCTCTCCGCGAGGCGTGTCCGGAGGTCGTCATCCGCCTCGACGCGAACGGAGCGTGGGACGAGGCCACGGCCATCGAGGCGATCCAAGCCTTCGCCCCCCTGGGCATCGAGTTGCTGGAGCAGCCCGTCCCGGCATCGGACGTGGAGGCGCTCGCTCGG
>CAYTRA010000366.1:0-2823 GCA_964439675.1 uncultured Dehalococcoidaceae bacterium | reverse complement strand
GGGGACAAGAGCGAGCGCGTCATGGCTCGGTCGCGCGGGGCGTGGGGGGTATGACGGATTCGCGAGGGATTGCACGGGGTCTGAGGGGTACGGTGAGAGGGCGGCTCCCATCCGTAGCGGTGTCTCTTGAATCGGATGTGCATGCCCGCTCGACGAGGGTCCTCGTTCCTTGCCTGCCTGGTCTGTTCGATGCTCGCGGTGTTCCTCGTGGGTTGCGAGGGCGGGCCGCCTGAGTCGGTGCGCGCAGCGCCGGAGGTGACGGACGGGGTGGAGGCGCCGCAGGGAGTCTTCTACCAGAGTCCGTTCGTGTACTGCGGGCAGGTGGTGAACGCGGACGAGCCGGGGGCGCCGTACGTGGGGCCTCGATACCCGGATGACGTGTTCCGGGTGCTGGCGGACGAGATGGGGCTGCCGGAGGACGCGCCGGAGCGCTCGGCGACGCCGGAGTTTCACTGGCGATGCATGGACGGCTTCGTGTACGCGTGCACCTACGGGCCAAACCTTCCATGCGGGCAGGCGGACCTGAACTCCCGGCCATCGGCGGAGATGATCGACTACTGCGAGTCGCAGTTCGATGGCGCGCCGCTCCCGGGCTCGCTAGTGGGGCACCAGACGATCTACGGGTGGGTGTGCCGGGGCGAGACGCCGGCGACGACGTACCAGAAGTACGAGGTGGACCACCAGGGCTTCATCACGTCGTTCTGGCGGTGGATCCCGGAGCCGGCGCCCGAGACATCGACGGCCTCCACGCCCAGCGCGGCGACGCCTCCTGCCACCGGAGCGCCCTCGCAGTAGCGCCAGCCGAGGGCCGGCGTGGCCGTGCGGCCTAGTCGAGCAGATCCTGCTCGCGGGCCCAGCGGATCAGGTCGGGTGTGCCGTGGTGCGTGGGGAGCGCAGCGGCCTGGGGGCTGGAGAACCACTCGAGGGCGGCGAACTCGCCGGATGGCTCGCCGGCCTGCTCCAGCACCTGGCCGGTGTAGACGGCCTCCGAGTGGGCGCCGCTGGCGAAGAGGCCCACGAAACGCTCCGGGAGCGCCCGGAGGCCGGTCTCCTCGAGGAGTTCGCGGGCGGCGGTGTCGGCGGGGGTCTCGCCTGGCTCCATGTGGCCGGAGGGCAGCGCCCAGCGGCCAGCGCCGTCTCGGCCCTGCCGTCGACGTCCGAGGAGCACTCGACGGTCGCGGATGGCGAGGAAGCCGGCGCAGGGGCTGGGGTTCGTCCAGCGCGCCGTGCCGCAGGCCTGACAGCGGAGCGCGCCGTCCTCCGAGCGCGGGCCGAACTCGGCGCCACAGCGGACACAGAAGCGCAGTGAGGCCGGCGGAAGGCCGGGCGTGCTGACCTCGCGGTAGATATCGATGCCGGGTTCGCCCTGGACGATGCCGCGCAGGGCGTTGGCGGTGCTGGAGAAGGGGATCTCGTCCCACGGGATCTCGTCGAAGCGGAACCAGCCGACGTCCTGGCACTCCGAGCCCGGTCGAGGCTCCTCGTCCGGCGCGAGTTCGGCGAGGAAGGGCATGACGACGTTGTGGGGATCGAGCACGGTCTGGGGCGGCAGCGCGCGCAGGATGCGAGGGCGCACGCACGCTTCCTCCCACGTCTCGCGGGCGGCGGCCCGCCACGGCGTCTCGCCGCGCTCCACGAAGCCGCCGGGGAACACCCAGCCGCCGGGGCCGTACTCCATGTCCTCCGAGCGGCGCACCAGCAGGACGCGACCGTCGCGGACGATGAACGTGCCGGCGACGGGCTGGGGGTTCTTCCAGTCCGTGACACCGCAGTCCTCGCAGCGCCAGTGGTGGACCTGGCGAGGGGAGACGCGGGCCGACCCGCAGGCGGGGCAGTAGCGCTGTGCCGCGGGCATGGGTACGTCTACCGCGACTCGGGGGAGGCCGGCCGGGGCCGGACGCCCTCCTGCCAGTGGGCGCCGTTGGGGCCCCACTCCTTCTTCCAGACGGGCACCGTCTCCTTGACGCGGTCCACGGCGCGGAGCGCGGCCTCGAACGCGTCCTGGCGGTGGGCGGCGGAGACGACGACGAGCAACGAGGTTTCGCCCACCTCCAGCCCGCCGATGCGGTGGTGGATGCCGACGGCGTGGACCTCGCGGTCGGCGAAGTCGCGCATCACCTCGTCGGCGACGGCGCGCAACTGGCGCTCCGCCATCTCCTCGTAGGCCTCGTACTCCAGGCGTTCGACCTCGCGGCCCTCGTGGTGGTCGCGCACGACGCCCTCGAAGACGACGCACGCGCCGCTGGCGGTGGTCATCACCGCGTCGCGCAGCCCGCGTGGTTCGAGGACGGCCGGAGTCACGAGGAAGAGCGGAACTTCCGCCGCACCCCCAGCGATCGGGGGGATGAGGGCGACCGTGTCGCCGTCGTTGAGGGTGGTGCCCGGTTCCAGGATGTATTCCTCGTTCACGGCGATGGCGACACCGCTGAGGTAGGGGCGCAACTTAGGGTGCGCCTCGTCCAGGCGAGCGCGCAGGGCCTCTACCGTGACGTCCGCACCGTCGAACTCCTCGACGATGCGGTCGCTCCCGGCGACCTCGCGCAGCCCGGCAAAGAGGCGGACGGTGACCTGCACAGCGTTGCTCCCGCGACCTGGATAGATATCCAGTATAGGCGTCGGGCGAGCGCACCCCTCGGGCGGTTGTGGCATGCTCCGCCCGCATCGAGGCGGGCATCGAGGCGGGCATCGAGACGGGCATCGAGGGGGACGCTTGAGCATCGAGGCGGGCCAGGGTGTGGGACGCCGCCTACTGGCGGAGGTGCTCGATTTGCTGTTGCCGCAGCAGTGCCTGGTTTGCGGCGCCTCGGGCGCCTCCTTGCACGC
>CAYTRA010000365.1:0-2834 GCA_964439675.1 uncultured Dehalococcoidaceae bacterium | reverse complement strand
GGTTGACCTCCGCTTCGGTCGGAATGTGGTGCTGCGATGAGGATTACCGCCCTGTTCGCCCCGGCGGGGACAAGGATGCGCGCTGATGGCTAACCCCAGCATCGCCGCCATCGATGTCGGCACGACGAAGGTCTGCACCATCGTCGCGGAGGTCACGCCGCACCAGGAGCTACGCATCCTGGGCGTGGGCGTGGGCCCCTCCGCTGGATTGTCGCGGGGCATGGTGGACAACATCCAGACCGCCATCGAGGCGATTGCGTCCTCGGTAGAGCGGGCGGAGCGCGCGTCCGGTACGCGCATCCTCTCGGCGCACGTGGGCATCGCCGGGCCGCACGTGTCCTCCATGAACTCGCGCGGCATCGTGGCCATCGGCGATCCGAGGCACCCCATCAACGAGGGTGACATCCACCGGGCGCTGGAGAGCGCGCGCATCGTCAACGTGCCCACGAACCGCGAGGTGATCCACGTGGTGCCTCGGTTCTACGTGGTGGACGGCCAGGACCACGTGATTGACCCCAGCGGGATGTTTGGCTCCCGACTGGACGTGGAGACGCACGTGGTGACGTCCTCCACGTCCGCCACGCACAACCTGATCCAGTGCGTGGAGGGCGCCGGCGTGCGCGTGGAGTCGCTCATCCTGGAGCCCCTGGCCTCTGCGGAGGCCGTGCTGTCGAACGAAGAGATGCAGCAGGGCGTTGTCATCATCGACATCGGCGGCGGGACCACGGACGTCGCGGTGTTTGTTGACGGCGCCGTGGTGCACACCGCCGTCCTCCCCATCGGTGGCATCCACATGACGCGTGACCTGGTGGTCGCGTTGAAGGTGCCGCAGCCGTCCGCAGAGATGGCCAAGCGGCGCCACGGCCACGTCATCCCCTCCATGGTCGCCGACGACGAAGAGGTGGAGGTGGAGGCGTTTGGCTCCGAGGGCACGAAGCAGGTGCCACGCCGGCTGCTGGCGCAGGTCCTGCAGGCGCGCACGGAGGAGCTGTTCGAAATGGTGCTGACGGAGATCCGTCGCGGGGCCGACCCCGAGATGCTCTCCGCGGGCATTGTGCTCTCGGGTGGGGCCTCGGCCCTGCCCGCGATCGATCTCCTGGCGGAAGAGGTGATGGGGCTGCCCGCTCGCGTGGGCCGGCCTCGACACCTGGCGGGGCTGTCAGACCTTCTGCACGACCCCGCGTACGCGACCAGCGTGGGCCTGCTGCGGTGGGCCCTGAAGGAGCAGGAGATCATGTTCCGTTCCACGCCGGCCCCGGTGCCGGCACTGGGCGGGATCTTCAAGAAAGTGGCGCATCTGATGCGGGTCATCCTTCCCCAGTGACCTACCCACAGCGCCGGGAAGGTGTAGTGCGATGAACGAGCAGGAACGGACGCAGGAGCCGGTGGGCGGGGGCACGCTCTTCGATTACCTGGCCGCGGCCCGGCGGGAGGTGCAGGAGCGCCGTCTCTCCGTGGTCCCCTCCGCCAGTGACATCGACGAGGCACCCGCGACTGAGGCTCCCACGGCTGAGTCTCCTACAACTGGGGTTCCCGCGACTGGAGCCCCAGCCGCTGAGCCCACCACTACTGCAACCCAGCAGGCCGAGGCCGCACAGCCTCCGGTCGCCGAGGCGTCGCCAACCCGGGACGACGAGCAGGCCATGCCTGCCTCGGCCCTGGACCTGGCGGCGGACGCACCGGTTCCCGGCCACGCCTCGGAGTACGAGGCAACCCTGGTCGCTGCCCGTGCCGCCTCGGCGCGGGCAGTAGAGGAGGCCGAGACCCGGACTCCTCTGCCCGAGGCTCCGGCACCAAGCGCGGAGACGCCTCGGACCACCGATCCGGCGCCAGAGCCGGAACCGGCGCCGCAGGCGCCACAGCAAGCACGAATGGACACCGGCCTCACGCCGCCGGCGGCCTCTCGGCCGTCAGAGCACGCGCCCCGGCCGTCCGCAGCGAAAGGAACCAACGCCGTGAAGGCGGCACGAACGGAAGGTGGTCGAATGACCGAGTACGAAGGACTGCCGCCGATCAAGGTGGTGGGCGTTGGCGGAGGCGGCACCAATGCCGTCAACCGCATGCTGCACGCGCGGCTCCCCGGCGTGCAGTACGTGGGCATGAACACGGACATGCAGGCCCTGGAGCACTGCAAGGCGGAGATCAAGGTCCGCATCGGCGACCGCCTCACGCGAGGCCTCGGCGCCGGCGCTGACCCGCTCCGCGGCGCCCGCTCCGCCGAGGAGTCCCGCGAGGCCATCGCGGAGGCCCTCCAGGGCGCGGAGATGGTGTTCGTCACGGCCTGCCTCGGTGGCGGCACCGGCACCGGCGCGGCGCCCATCGTGGCGGAGGTCGCCCGGGAGATGGGCGCCCTCACCATTGGCGTGGTCACCAAGCCCTTCACGTTCGAGGGCGCCAAGCGCCGCCAGCAGGCGGAAGAAGGCGTCCGCGACCTGCAGGACAAGGTGGACACGCTCATCGTGATCCACAACGACCGCCTCCTCCAGATCGGGGACGACAAGGTCTCGATCGAGGAAGCGTTCTCCATGGCGGATGACGTGCTGCGGCAGGGCATCCAGGGCATCAGCGAACTGATCACGATCCCGGGCCTGGTGAACCTGGACTTCGCGGACGTGCGCAAGGTCATGTCCGACGCCGGCCCGGCCCTCATGGCCATCGGCGCCGGCCGCGGCGAGAACCGCGCCACGGACGCCGCCCGGCAGGCCATCTCCAGCCCGCTGCTGGAGGTGGACATCACCGGCGCCACAGGCGTGCTGTTCAACGTCACCGGGCCTCGGGACCTGGGCCTGCGCGAACTAGACGCCGCCGCGCGAGTCATCGCGAGCGTGGTGGAC
>CAYTRA010000364.1:0-2856 GCA_964439675.1 uncultured Dehalococcoidaceae bacterium | reverse complement strand
ATCGGCGGTTCGATGTCGTCCACGGACATCATGGCGGTGCTCTACGGCCGCATCATGAAGCACAACCCGGCCGACCCGCAGTGGGCGGAGCGCGACCGCTTCATCATGAGCAAGGGCCACTGCACACCCGTGCAGTACGCCACCCTGGCGGAGTTCGGTTACTTCCCCGTGGAGGAACTGGACACCTTCCGCCAGAAGGGCACCCGCCTCCAGGGCCATTCCGTCATCGGCAAGCCCGCGGGCGTGGAGAACTCTGCCGGCTCGCTGGGCATGGGGCTCTCGTTCGGCCTCGGCATCCGGCTCGGCCTGCGCCTGCGAGGGCTGGACAGCCACGTCTACGTCCTGATGGGTGACGGCGAGCAGCAGGAGGGCCAGGTCTGGGAGGCCGCCATGGCCGCCGCCCACCACGAGGTGGACCGCCTGGTGGCCATCATCGACCGCAACCGCATCCAGAACGACGACTTCACGGACGCCACCATGCGCGCCGCCCCGCTGGACGAGAAGTACCGCTCCTTCGGCTGGGAGGTCCGCTCCAGCATCGACGGGCACGACCTCGCCGCCATCGAGGAGGCGCTGGCTTGGGCACGCGACGTCCGCGGCAAGCCCGCGCTGGTGATCTTCGAGACCACCAAGGGCAAGGGCGTCTCCTTCATGGAGAACAACCCGGGCTTCCACGGCGCACCCCCCAGCGATGAGCAGTTCGCGCAGGCCATGAGGGAACTGGGCGCCTAGATGACCACTACCGTTGCCCCTGCCGCGACCCGGGAAGCCCTGGGCCCCACGCTCATCCGCCTGCAGCGAGACGGCGCGGACGTGGTCGTCGTTGACGCCGACCTCGGCAAGTCCACCACCGCTCGCCAGTTCCGGGACCTGTACCCGGAGCGGTTCATCACCCTCGGCATCGCGGAGCAGAACATGTTCTCCGTTGCCGGCGGCCTGGCCACGCTCGGCTACACCGTCTTCGCGAGCACCTTCGCCGTCTTCGCGGAGCACGGCTTCGACCAGTTGCGCATGTCCATCGCGCAGCCCCGCCTGAACGTGAAGGTCGTCGCCTCCCACGGCGGCGTCTCCACCGGCGAGGATGGCGCCTCCGCGCAGTCCATCGAGGACATCGCGCTCTTCTCCTCGCTCCCCACGTTCACCGTGGTGGTGCCGGCCGACGTCGTCGAGGCGGAAGCAGCGCTGGAGGCCGCGGCCCGCAACCCAGGCCCGTGGTACATCCGCACCGGCCGCCCCAAGATCCCGGTCATCTACACGGACGGCCCGCGATTCCAGGTGGGCAAGGCCCACATGCTGCGCGACGGCTCCGACCTCACCATCGTCGCCTGCGGCCTCATGGTGGAGCGCTCGCTGCGTGCTGCCGAGGTGCTGGCCGCCGAGGGCATCTCCGCTCGCGTGCTGAACATGGCCACCATCCGCCCGCTGGACGTGGAAGCGCTGGAGCGCGCCGCCACGGAGACCGGCGCCATCGTGGTCGCGGAGGAGCACCTGGTCCACACCGGCCTCGGCGGCATGGTGGCGCAGGCCCTCGCTGAGCGCGTCCCGGTGCCGATGGAGTTCGTGGGCGTCCCGAACCGCTACGGCGAGTCCGGCACCTGGGACGAGGTGCTGGAGATCATGGGCCTGACCCCGGACGGCGTCGCCACCGCTGCGCGCAAGGTGCTCGCCCGCAAGGGCTGAGCCGCCGGCCCGTGTCCGAGGCCCCCCTGCCACAGCCTCCACCGCCAGCGGCCGACCCCGCCATCGATGAGGTCGCGCGTGCACCTCGACTTGGCCGCGCCGTCGCCATCGCGGTAGCCCTCGGCGTCTCGGTCTCCGTCGCCCTCGCTATCACCTCCGACGCCGGCGAGGTGGCCGACGCCTTCGAGGGCTTCGCGCCCGCGTGGTTTCTCGTAGCAGTCGTCGCAGCCCTCGGCGCGAACGCCGTGAAGGTGGGACGCTGGCACTGGTACCTGCGCCGCGTCACCCAGCCCACCGACCGCGCGGTCGGCCTCGGCGAGTCCGTCGCCATCTTTATGTCTGGTGTGCTGATGCTGCTCACGCCGGGCCACGTCGGCGAGTTCGTGAAGTCCTACTACGCCTCTGCGCGAGGCGGCCCCGCCCCCGCCCGCACCGCCCCGATCATCATCGCGGAGCGGGCCACCAACATGCTCGGCCTCGTGATCGTCTCGATGGCCGGCGTCCTCGCCTACCGTCAGGCCGCGTGGGTCGTCGCGGTCTCCGCCGTGGTCGCCCTGCTGCTGCTCACCACCATGAAGAGTCGGAGCGTCGCCCGGTTCATCTCCGACGTGGTGGAGCGCATCCCCCTCGTGCGTCGAGTCGTGCCCCAGGTGGACGAGTTCACGGACGCCGCCGGTGCGCTCCTGACCTGGCGCAGCATTCCCGTGATGTCGCTCGTCGCCGCGGGATCGTGGGCCCTCGAGGCTCTCGCCTACGTCATGGTGCTGCGAGGCTTCGGCATCGAGTGGTCGGCGGAAGTCCTGGACCGCGCGACCTTCACCTGGGCTGTCGCCACGCTCGCCGGCGGCCTGCTCCTGACCCCCGGCGGCCTCGGCGTCCTCGAAGGCGGCGTCACCGGCATCTCCGTCACGCTCATCGAGGCCCTCGACCGCGGCACCGCCACCGCCGCCGCCCTCGTAGCCCGCGTCGCCACGTTGTGGATCCCCGCCGCCATCGGCGCCGCCTGCGCCATCTGGCTCTCCCGCCGCCCGAGGTCGTAACCCGCCTCCAGAAGCGGAGGCGGAGGCGCGGGGCATCGAGGCGCGCGAGACATCGATGTCGGGCGCAGCACGCTGCGCCCCTACGAGATCAGACGCCCTACGAGATAAGAGGTTGAGGACCACCACTCCGGCCCCC
>CAYTRA010000363.1:0-2887 GCA_964439675.1 uncultured Dehalococcoidaceae bacterium | reverse complement strand
AACCTGAAGGAGCACGGACTGGGCGAGGGCGTCTCGACGCGTCTCCTGGTCTACGCGGGCAAGTTGATCGCCGGTGGCATCTCGCCGCGCCGCGCGTGCCAGGTGGGCATCGTCTGGGCGCTCACCGACGACGGCGAAGTCCAGCGCTCCATCGAAGAGGTTGTGACCTCCATCTTCGACGAGTAGTACCGCCAGCCTGGGGGACGCCTTCCGCCTCCTTCAGGCGAGGCAGCCACGGAGGAGCGGTATGACGCTCTCGTCCGATCTCAACGTCCGATACGCCCCCGAACTCCGCGGGTTCGGCGCCTCGCTGCCTGACGACTTCAGCGCCGCTCTGGCCGCGCTGGAGCCGCGCATGAGCGCGGATGAACTGGACCGCTGGGCGAAGGATGGCGTCGCGCTCGCGAACCACTCGCTGCGCTCCTGGGAGGCGGCGGCGGAGTACTTCCGCGCCAGCCCGCAGATCCTCGACCGCCTGGGCGCGGATGGCGTGCACGACTGGGTGCAGATCGCCATGCGACTCGCGGCCTCGTCGTCGCTGATGGCGGTGGCCTTCCTCAAGTCCACGCCGGACGCGCTCTCCGTCATCAAGACCGAGGAGATCGAGACGTGGGCGTCGCAGGGTGAACGCCTGTGCCGGGGCAATTGGAAGTCCATTGCCCTCGCCGCGCTCTACTTCCAGGTGAGCCCCTCGCTGCTGCGGAGCCTGCCGCTGCCGTCGGTCGGGCGACTCGTGGACATCGTGGACCAGCTCACGGAGCGGTCGTACGAACTCGCCAATACCTGCCTGGAGAGCAGCCCGCAGATCTTCGCCGGCCTCTCCGAGGACGACCGCGAACCCTTCCTGCGCTTCGCGCGCGCCGTGACGCGCGCCTCCTGGGCGGACACCCGCCTCTACTTCGACCGCGGCCCGCGCCTGCTGGAGCAGGTGGCCGTCGACCAGCGTGCCGCCTTCCTGGACCTCTCCGCGCGCGTAACCACAGAGGTGGGCCGCCAGGGCTTCCCGCTCTTCGCGGATGCCGCGGACGCGCTCTCCAGCCTCCCGCAGGAGGATCACCGCGACATGTTGGCCTTCGCCGGCCGGCTCGCGCCCGGGTCCCCGACTTCGGCGATGGAGTACATCAAGTCCTCGCCGTTCATGCGCACGCGCCTGAACACGGAGCAGATGGAGCAGTGGCAGGACGCCGGCCTGGAGATCCTCCTGGCGGAGCGCAACCCGGAGGGCGCGGAGGCCTACTTCCGCCTGGAGTCGACGCGCGCCGAGGAGATGATGCGCGCGCTGTCCTCGCGGGTGGAGCTCGCCTCGATCAACTCGATGCTGCGCATGTACGCCAAGGCGCTCTCCGGCGAGCCGGTCTCCGTGATGTCCGCGGAAGACCTGGTGGAGCAGAACATCGGCTGGGTGACGGAGTCCACCGCCACTACTGAGGGCTCCGCGATCTACCTCCCCCCGTACGTCTCCACGTTCGAGGAGCAGGAGGCGAACTTCCAGGTCTACAAGGTGTTCACCACCCACCAGACCGCACGCATCGAGTTCGGCTCGTTCCGCTACCGCTGGGCGCGTGACGGCGTCTTCACGGAGTCCTCGATGGTGGGCCGCGAGGTGGCGGCCCGCGAGCGGCGGACGGCCGCGCAGCAGAAGGAGCGCGGCGAGGCGGTCACCGCCATCCAGCGCTACTTCAACTGCTTCGATGACCGCGCGCTGATCTCCGGCCTCTTCACCATCGTGGAAGACACGCGCATCGACGCGTACATCTCCCGCGAGTACGGCGGCATCCGACGCTGGCTGCACCGCCTGCAGGAGTGGGAGGCCGAGCGCCGCCCGAAGGTGGAGGACATGGCGCTGCGCCAGGCCTTCGTGGAGAACATGCTCCGCGAGTCCCTGCGCCGCCCGGACACGATCCGCTGGCCCGCCGCCTTCCGCGAGTACCTCACGCAGGGCCTCGGCGCGCTGAAGATCGTGGAGCAGGAGGGCGCGTCCGTGCAGGACTCGGCGGAGGTCGCCGCGTCGCTGTATGACATCGCCACCGCGATCCCGAACATCCTCGTACCCCTCGCGGACGGCAAGCATGAGTGGGACGGACCCACGGAGGAGATGCTCTCCCTGCAGCCGGGCATGCCCTCTGGCGCGGACGGGCCGGAGATGCAGCCGTCCGACCAGGAGATGGCGTTCGAGAACCCGCCGCAGCCGGAGTTCCGGGGCGATTTCAAGCCCGAGTTGGTCCAGTTGCTCGCCCGCCTGAAGAACCAGGTGGAGGGTGACCAGGACGGCGCCATGGCGCCCCTCACCAAGGAACAACTCATGGAGATGCTGGAGAACTCCGTGGAGTTGTCCATCGCCGAATGGGCGGAGGGCGACATCGACCAGTCGCTCGGCATGTTCCTGGAGAACATGGAGCAGGCGGCCCAGCAGGCGCCCGGCGACAAGAAGCCGGACGACGCCCAGGGCGGCGCCGAGCAGGACGGCGGCAAGGGCGACGGCGGCGAGGGCGAACTGCCCATTGAGATCGAATGGACCTACTACGACGAGTGGGACTTCCGTGCCGGCGACTACCGCCCTCGATGGACACGCGTCGGCGAGCGCTACGGCAAGGAAGAGGACAACGACTTCTACGAGGAGACGTTGCGCCGCTACCACGGCCTGGTCATGGAGACCCGCAAGCAGTTCGAGATGATGCGCCCGGAGGCGTTCAAGAAGATCAAGCGGCTCGAGGACGGCGAGGAACTGGACCTGGACCTCGCCATCGAGTTCTCCATCGACAAAAAGGCGGGCATCGGCCCGTCCGCGCGGATCTACAACCGCCGCAACAAGCTCGAGCGCGACGTGGCCGTCGCGTTCCTCCTCGACATGTCCGCGTCCACGGACGAGGAGATCGAGAAGCAGCGC
>CAYTRA010000362.1:0-2890 GCA_964439675.1 uncultured Dehalococcoidaceae bacterium | reverse complement strand
TGGGTCGAAGCCTACCTGACCGCGTGGGAATCCGCCGCCCCCACCACGGAGGCCCTCGATGGCGACGACTGAGGCGGCGGTGCGGACGGGCCTCTGCCTATCGGTCCGCCAGCCCTGGGCTTGGCTGATCGTTCACGGTTACAAGCCGATCGAGAACCGAGACTGGTCGACCAACGTCCGGGGCGTGATCGGGATCCACGCCGCCAAGAAGTTCGACCGCGAGGGCTACGACTTCGTGCGCGAGACCTTCCCTGGCGTACCAATGCCGGACCAGGACGCTTTCGAGCTTGGCGGGATCGTGGGCCGGGCACGGATCGTCGGGTGCGTCCACGAGGGCGATGCCCACCTCCTCACAGAGCGCGACGAGCCCTGGTTCTTCGGGGCTTACGGCTTCGTGTTCGACAGCGCCGAGCCGCTGCCGTTCCGCCCCTGCCGCGGCCGCCTGGGATTCTTCCGTCCCGAACTGGAGGTGGCCCCGTGACCGGCCCACAGGAGCCGGGGGTGTTGCAGAACTTCCGGCATACGACCGTCAGCGGCGGATACGCAGGGCTTGAGCTGGTCGGTCCGGTGGAAGCCCGCGACGTGGATGATCTTGTAGACTGGTTCGGCTTTATCGTGCAGACGCTGCGCCGCCGCACCCCGCATCCCGAGCACGCCCCCACGGAGACGACCGATGGCTGAGACGACGATCGAGCGCCTGGTCGCGGCAGACCGCCGGCTGCACCCGGAGGTCTGGGAGAAGATCGACCGGATCGCGGAGATCATCGCCCCGGAAGCGTTCCCCGGCGAGGCATGGGATGGGACCGGCCCCGATGCGCGGCGAATCACATGGGACGACAACCCACGGGTCCAGTACGCTCAGTCCGTCGCACGAAACCGGGCGATGGAGATCCTGCGATACCTGGGGCTCACACCCGGACCGACCGACTGGCCCGCGCTCTTCGCCGAAGCCGGATTCATGGAACCTCAGCCGCCGCAGGAGACGAAAGATGCCACGTAGCCAGACAGACCACGCGCCCGGCCAGGGTAGCGCACAGCCCCCGAGGGGCGAGCGGCGGGAGGGGGAGAGGGAGCGGCCGTGAGTTTCGAGCCGTTGGAGTTTCCGCCGTGGATTCAGTGGGGCCAGCGTCGGGGCGCGATCCTGAGCCGCGAGGGATGGCCGCTCGGGCCGAACGGGCGGAAGCTCTGCGCGTGGTGCAAGACGGAGCTATCGGGGCGCCGGCAGCGGTGGTGCTCGGACGCCTGCGTTCGCCTCTACTCGCGGGTGTGGGATTGGGCCGCGATGAAGAAGTACATCAAGGAGCGCGACGGTCACAAATGCCAGAGGTGCGGGACGACTGACCCGCCACCGCCGAAGAAAGTTCGCGGGTGGCAACAGCGCCTCGACCCGTGGGACGTGGACCACATCCTACCAGTGGCCGATGGCGGCACCGATGATCCCGAAAACCTGCGACTGCTCTGCATTCCGTGCCACGTCGCGGTCGGATACGAGCAGCGCGCCGCCCGCCGTGGCGACTCGCCGCCGGACGCGGAGCCAATTGACCTGTTCGAAAGCGAGGCAGCATGAGCAACCCTGACCCTACATCCCCACCGGACGCGCGGCGGGAAAGGAGCACAACAATGGTTGAGAAGATACGGGTGTTCCGAGTCGAGCACCCCGACGGCGCCGACTTCATTGCGAAGGACTGGAGCGATGTGGCCGCGTTCCTCGACGGCGAGGTTGACGAGTACCTTCAGGAGTCGGACGTCGGACCGGCGTTCTCGATCCGGCGCGAGTACATGGACGCGGCCGAGTACGCTGCCCTTCCGGACTGGCAGCCATGACCACCCCGACCCCTGACACCCCCGCAGCCCGGAAGCCGACGCTGGCGGAGAGGCTCAGCAGCGCGATTCGGTATAGCCACGATTATGGATTTGCGTCCGTCAATCTTACCCCTGCGGACGCTGAGGAAATTGAGCGGATATTAGAAGCTGCCGCTCTCGCGGATCGTGAGGGCGTAGCAGGAGAGGCGCCGACGACGTTGGGATACGTCGTGGAGTGGGAGCCGGGGCGCTACGTTCACGAGGGCGAGAAGCAGGTCGCCTGCCTCTTTCTCGACCGAGCCGACGCGGAACGAGCCGCTGAGATACAACGCCGCGATTTCGCATCCCCGTGGCCGGGCATCCGCGTCCTCTCGGTGTCGATCGGCGCTGCCCTGCTCGCGGAGCGCGCCACTCCTGTGGCCGAGCCGGATCAGGGCGTGATAGACCAGCTCGTGACGGCGCTCCGTCGCCAGCATCAATGGCATCTCGCGCAGACCGAGCCTGACGACGAAGTCGGCTACGTCCCCGCCGACGAGTACAGCGATAGCGACATGTGCGAGCAAACGATGGCAGCGCTCGAAGCCGCCGCCGACTCTGCGGCCGAGCCCGACGCCGGGGGCGATGCACGAGCGCTGGCGGAGCTCATTGCCGAGTGGGCGACACGCATGTACAAGGCGCCTCTCCTGGGTAGCGAGGACGCCCGCCGCCAGTTCCTCCGCGACTTCGCTGCCGCCCTCACCGCCTCACCCCGCGTTGAGATGATGTCGCTGGCCGATGTGGGAATTACTCCACAAGTACCTGAGAGCGATGCACGAGCACTGGCGGAGCTACGGGAGGCGTTGCAAAACGGCGAGGCGTCGGACGGCTGTCACACCCATCGGGAGCTGTACGAATACCGGATGCTCTACCACGCCCACGCCGCGCGCGGATGGCTGACGGCAGGCATCCCGGTAGTAAAATCGCGGCGCCATTCAGACGGCGAGCGCTGCTTCGGCGGCGGCTGGTTCATCGTCGTGGCTGACCTCCCGACCGGCCAGGTGTCGAACCACTACCGCGACGAGCATTGGGATCTGTTCGACGTTCCGGC
>CAYTRA010000361.1:0-2913 GCA_964439675.1 uncultured Dehalococcoidaceae bacterium | reverse complement strand
CTCACCGTCACCGCCGGCGCGCTCACCGTGCTCCTCGTCCGCTCCAACACTGCCGCGAGGCGCGCCGCCGCCACCGCCACCGCATGGGCCGCCGCCTGGGCGACACTCGGACCCTCCTGGTTCCTCGCGGCTCTCGGCGCGACAGCGGGCGCGCTTGTCGCGGTCCCGTGGTGGCGGGCCCATTACGTCCCCAACACGCCCGCCGCCCTGGTTGAGGAGGCGCCGGTGCCGGTGGCCGTGGAGCGGACCGATGCCGAGGTCGTCCAAGACCGGTGGGCCAAGAGGGTCGCGAACACCGGCACGCTCGCGAAGTCTCGTCTCGAGCTGGTCGAAACGAACGGCCGCGTCCACAAACTCCTCGTCCACCTCGTCCCCGGGAAACAGACCTACACGCAGCTCACCTCCGCCCGTGAGGCGATCGCCTCCGCCATGCAAGTCCCCGAACCCAACGTCATCATCGAACGCGGACCCCACACCGCATGCGGCCTACTCACCGTCATCACCGACGTCACCACCAGCGCCCCGGTCATGTACCCCGGACCCAGGTTCGACCCCGAGACCGGCCTGGTGTGTATCGGCGAGTACGCCGATGACAACACCGAAGCGTTCCTGTCGATCATCGCGACCAACGGGGCGTTCGGGGCGACGTTCTGCGGAGACCAAGGATCGGGGAAGTCCGCGGCAATGGAGCAGACCGTGCTGTCGCTCCTCGCGTCCGGGTATTTCGTCGGCGTCTACATCGACCCGCAGGATGGTTTCTCCTCCCCGGCGCTCATGGAGGCGTGCAAGTACCGGGCCACGAACATCGAAGAAGCCGCGCGGATCATCCGGCAGCTTCCGCTGCTGCGCCGTGTCCGGCAGGCGATCTTCAAGCGGCTCGGGTGGAACGGATACAGCCTCAGCCGGGAGCACCCGGTGCCGTTGGTGATCATCGACGAGTTCCAGGAGGTCGCGAACGAACTCTCCGCCGAAGATCAGGCGATCCTGGTGAAGCTCGCGAAGACGTTCCGGAAGGTCGGCGCGGCGTTCGTGGTCGGGACGCAGACAATCGGGCTGGAGTCGTTCGGCGGTAACAACGACCTGCGCACCCAGCTCATGAGCCGGAACGTTGTGTACTTCTACACGTCCTCGAAGGTGCAGGGCAGGCTCAGCGGTGACAATGAGTTCGACCCCTCCAAATTGCCCTCCGGCACCCCCGGATACGGGTACCTCAAGGAGATCCGCGTCGATGGGGAACTCATCACCCGCGCCGCACCGTTCAGGGCCTATCACCTCGGCGACAAGCGCGACTTCAACGGCCGGAACCCTGGAGTGGTCTGGCACGAACGCCTCCGCGCCGAGTACGAGTTCGCCGAGTGGCCCGCCGCCGAAGCAGGTGCCCTAGCCCCCGCGTTCACCAGCGAGGAAGACGACGGATTCAAGGCGATAGCGGAGCGGAACCTGATCGAGGCGTGCGAGTCGGTCGGCCGTGGCGACCTCGGTGCCGAGAGCCTGGAACTCTACACTGCGCCGCTCCCCACCGCGAAGCCGAAGCAGAAGGCCGGCGGCGGGATCGAGTTCGCCTCGGCCAGGATCGGCGGCGAACCCGACGACGACAACGAGGACGCCTACCCTGAGAAAACCGCTGCGATCCTTGACGCCATCCGGAACGGCGCATGGGGTACCGCCGAGATCCGCCGCTCCTCGGCCATCACCGTCTCCGCCTCCCACGTCGAGCAGACCCTCCCCAGGCTCATCGAGACCGGCGAGATCGAACGCATCGGGCACGGCCACTACCACGCCGCCGGAGCCGCCACATGCCGCCGGTCCGGGTGCGGGGAGTGACTATGGCGCTCATAGACGCTATCGTGGCCCCACCGACTAGAGAGGCCCCGACGATGCCCCGCCGTGACCTACGCGAGATGACCCCCGCCGAGCTGTGCTGTCTCCGTGAGGACGAGCTGGGGATGACGGTGCGGGCGTTCGCGAAGGCGATCGGGGCGCACGCGTCGACGGTGTGGCGGTGGGAGACGGGGCCGCGTCCGCCGTCGGAACGGAACGCGGCGACGATCGCCGCTCTCTTGGATTACACGGATGCTGTGGTGGATCGTGTCGCCGCAGCCGGGGACCCGATCGTCACCTACGCGACCAGCGAGGCGTTCCAGGTGGGCGAGGACACTGGCGGGTGGGTGCTGCCGGTGGAGTGGCATCGGATGGTTGCGTGGCGGGCCTCGGAGCGGACGGGCGCAAGGATCGTCTACTCAGACCGGCCAGGTCCGCCAGCCCCTCCATGACCGTGACGGTGTCGGCCCCTCCTGGCCCTGATACCTCGACCCGGCCGCCCCGGCCCCGTACGGGCGCTCCGCCGGCGAGGAGAGCCCGAAGACGCACAGCTGCCCGATCTTCATGCCGGGCCACAGCGTGATCGGCAGGTTCGCGACGTTGGAGAGCTCGAGGGTGACGTGCCCGGAGAACCCGGGGTCGATGAACCCGGCTGTGGAGTGCGTGAGTAGGCCCAGGCGCCCGAGGCTCGACTTGCCCTCGAGGCGCGCGGCCAGGTCTGCGGGGAGGGTGACGGCCTCCAGGGTCGAGGCGAGCACGAACTCGCCGGGGTGGAGCACGAACGGATCCCCGTCTGGGACGGTGACGGGGCTGGTGAGGTCATCCTGCCGCTTCGCGGGGTCGATGTGCGTGTGGTTCTGGTTGTTGAACACCCGGAAGCGCCGGTCCAGCCGCACGTCGATACTGGAGGGCTGGACGAGCTCGGGCTCGAACGGGTCGATGCCCAGCCGTCCGGTGTCGATGGCGGCGTGGAGGTCACGGTCGGAGAGGATCATGGGCCGATCGTAGCCGCGGGGGGTGCCAGCAGACACGACGAAACGGCCCCGCCTCCCGAAGGAGACGGGGCCGTGTGTTCGCCCGCATCGGCGTAGG
>CAYTRA010000360.1:355-2932 GCA_964439675.1 uncultured Dehalococcoidaceae bacterium | reverse complement strand
CCACGGTCTCCACGGCCTCCACGATCTCGTGGGCCTTCTTCTCGTCGTCGCAGAGGATGATGAAGTCGCGGACGATGCGCTCGGAGTTCACATCGGCGATGTCGATGTCGATGATCTGTGCGCCGTGATCACCCAGTACTGTGGCCACGCGCCCGTGCATGCCGGGCAGGTTGTCCATCCGGAGCCGCAAGAGCAGCTGATATCCGGCACCCGGGTTCGTACGGTCCGGGTACTGCTTAACGAGACGGTCCAGGCGATCCGTGATCATGGCGGGCCCCTCCGAGGAATGAGTTTCCCGAATATAGCGCCGCATTCCGTGGGGAACAGCCCTCAGCGGTGGACGATCGGTGATTCTGAGGTACCTCCGGGCGCGATCACCGTGATTTCGAGGGGCGCCGGCAAGGCTTCGGGTCGAGACTGGCAGGTGATGGACGAGCGCGCTCGGGTTACGCTGCTGAAACGGGGCCGAGTCCAGAATGCGGCGCATGCCAGACCAGCGCAGCAGCAAAACGGCCCTCAGCAGCCCTTCCCCGGAGTGCTACAGTGGCTCTCCCGTACGGGGTGGGCACGCAATATCCACAGGGTCGGAAGACCGGCCCGGTGCCAACCGAGGCGGTGACTTGATGCTCGGAATTCCCACGCCCAGGAAGAGCAAGCAGCAGCGCATGCAGAAGCGTGCGCGCAAGCAGATGCGCCAGGGCAGACACGCGATCGGCCAACTCGTCGGTCGAGGCCGCCACCGTGCCGAGGCGCTCCGCGAGTCCCTCCCCGCCGCCGACGACGTGATCCACGACCTGCGCGACCAGGCGCAGCCCATGATGGACCGCGCGATGGAGGCCACGGGCCGCAAGAAGCAGCGACGCAGCCGCAAGCCGTTCCTGCTGGTCGGCTTCCTCGTGATCGTGGGCGTCGTCGCGTACATCTTCTTCAGCCGCCGCGACCAAGAGCCCGCCTACCTGATGACCGAGCCCGACCGCCCGGACACCGAGCCGGCAACCGGCCCATCGACGCCTGCCCCGTCCGGCGAACGTCCGAGCGAGCCCGCACCGTCGACGACGAACGGCAGCGCCCACGACTGGCGGCCCACCTCGCCGTCACCGTCGCCCTCGCCCGCCCCGTCACCGGCGCCCGCGGGCACCCCGTCCGCGAGCCTCGCCTCCGCCGGTACACACGGCACCCTGGGCCACCACCCCGTGACCCCGCCTGCGCCGCACGCCGAGGCGACCCGCGAGCCCGAGGTCGCCCGAGGGCCAGAGCCCGCCTCCTCGGACTCCCGCGACGCCGCGGTGAGCGCGAGCATCGACGCCCGCCCGGCCGCCCAGCCGACGAGCGGCCCCGCGAGCGCCTACGAGGCCTGGGACGCCCCCAGCCCCGCCAGCCGCGCCGCGTGGGACCTCCCTCGCACCGCCACCCCGCCGACCCGCCCCCGCTAGCCGGGAGGCCAATCGCCGGAGGAAGATCGATGGCCCAGCCGCTGCTATCCTGCCAGCAGGCTCCCATCGTCTAGCGGTTAGGACGGCACCCTTTCAAGGTGCAGACAGGGGTTCGACTCCCCTTGGGAGCACCACCGACGATGACAACAACGCCGCCCTCAAGGGCGGCGTTGTTTGTTGCTGTGCGGCGTCTCGCCCCGTCACCGCACCTGCGGCAACACCTCCGACGCGATCAACTCCAGCACCCCCTCATCAGCCTGCGCATGGTGCTGCAGCATGATGCGCTGCACGCCCGCCTCCGCCCGCAGCCCGATCTCCTCCACCACCTCCGAGGGCGTCCCGACGAGCCACCCGCGCGTGCGCATCCCGGCGATCGTCTCGTCCGGGTCGCCGCGGCCAAGCAGGGGGAGCGCCTCCGCGATCTTCGCGAGGTGGGCACGCTGCTCCGAGGCGTCCCGACCGACGATGAAGCCCGCCATCATGGAGCGACGGATCGTGCTCGGGTCGCGGCCCACTGCCTCGCAGTGCTGGCGGAGGACCTCGTCCTTGTGGCGGTAGCCCTCGAGGGTCTGGCCCACGGCGTTCCACTCGTCCGCGTGCTCCGCAACGATGCGGAGGGTGCGCTTCTCACCGGAGCCGCCGACGAGGATGGGCGCGGGCGACTGCGCCGGCTTCGGGTAGCACTCCGCATCCCGCAGGCGGTAGTAGCGGCCCTCGAAGGTCGCGGGGGCGTCCCCCCAGAGCGCGCGGATGACGCGGATGCCCTCGTCCAGGCGGTCCATCCGTTCGCGCACGGGCGGGAAGTCGATGCCGAACGCCTCGTGCTCCGGCACGTTCCAGCCGGCGCCCAACCCCAGGATGAAGCGTCCCCCGGACAACTGGTCGATCTGCGCCGCCATGCGCGCCACCAGCGAGGGGTGCCGGAACGTCATCGATGCGACCAGCGGCCCGAACCGCAGCCTCGATGACTCCTCCGCGACGAGCACGAACGAGATGAACGTCTCCAGCGCGTCGCGGTTGTGAGGGCCGGACAGCGAGAAGAAGTGGTCAGACCGGAAGAGTGACTCGTACCCCAGGTCTTCGGTCGTGCGGATGATGCGCCGCCATCGGTCCCAGTTCAGGCCCTCCTGGCCCTCGATCATCA
>CAYTRA010000360.1:0-345 GCA_964439675.1 uncultured Dehalococcoidaceae bacterium | reverse complement strand
CGCGCTCTGCGCGGGCCCGCACGGCGGGATGCTACCGCCTCGGCAAGGTCGCGGGCATCGATGCGCGCCCAGCGGGGTGGGGAACTTGGCCGGATCGGGGAGTGTCGGTTAGACTGGGGACACCTCCAAACGTGGCCCATTCGTCTAGCGGTCCAGGACACCACCCTCTCAAGGTGGAGATCGCGGGTTCGAATCCCGCATGGGTCACCATGAACTTCAGACGAGCCGCCCAACCGGGCGGCTCGTTTCATGCCCGATCGTTCGGGTGCGCGAGCCTACACTGGAAGCATGTCCTCCCAAGGCGACCCGAAGCAGGAATACCGCGACGCGTACGAGGCGTGGCAG
>CAYTRA010000359.1:0-2933 GCA_964439675.1 uncultured Dehalococcoidaceae bacterium | reverse complement strand
TGGAGCGCTTCGATGGCGTCGAGGCCGCCTCGGACGGCGGTCGCCCACTCCTCGGGGAGTTCGGAGATGGCGGCCAGACGGGCGCGGACGTCCTCGCCACGCTTGTGGTCGTGCGTGGCCGTGGCCAGCATGCGATGGGGCCAGCGCTGCGCTTCGTCTGCGAGACGACGGTGGAAGTGCTCCACGGACTCCGCGAAGAGGCCGGGATCGCCACCGACCTCGTTGAGCGCGAGCAGGCGGCGGTAGCGATAGAACGCGCGGTCCTCCAGCCCCTTTGCCTGCACGGCCGGCATGACCTGCTGCAACTGCATGACCACCTCGCGGGGTGCGCCCTCGGGAGGCGCGGCGAGCAGGCGCGCGGCCTGATCCAGCGCGAGCGGATTGAGGCCCGGACGCGCGAGGCGTTCGGCACGCTCCCGAGCCCGCGCGACCACCTCGACGGCGCGGTGGTCGAGGGCGTCCCGGCGGTGGTAGGTGCGGTAGCGATCGAGGCAGGCGAGGAGGTGCAGGAGCGCCTCGACGAACCCGTCTCGCCCCAGGGGTTCGAGGACTGCGCGCTCCGCCTCGAACAGCCGGGCGGCGAGCAGCGCGAGGTGGGGGCGGAATGTCTCCTGCACGACGTGTCGCCGGCACTCGTCCTCGATGGTCTCGTAGGACTGCGATGTTCCGGCGATCTCGTCGCAGAGGGCGGTCAGGGGCTCCTCGGCGCTGGTGTCGACGAGGACGCGCGTGGCGGTGTTCATGAAGTCGTAGCCGGTGGTGCCGTCCGTCCGCCACGTGTCCGGTAGCGGCTCATCCGGCGCGAGGATCTTCTCCACGACGACGTACGCCTCGGGGCTGCCGGCCTCGGCGAGCCCGGTATGCAGGCGTTCGAGGTAGCCCTGCGGGTCGAGCAGGCCGTCCGGATGGTCGATGCGCAGACCGTCGACTGCACCCCGCCGCACGAGGTCGAGCGCGAGGCGGTGCGTGACCTCGAACGTGGCTTCGTGCTCCGCGTGGACGCCGATGAGCGTGTCGACTGCGAAGAAGCGGCGGTAGTTGAGGCGCTGGTGGCCGTCTCGCCAGAAGTCCAGGACGTAGTGCTGGCGGTCCAGCAGCGCGCGCAGCGCTTCGGGCGAGCCATCGGAGGTGCGCCACGCCTCGATGCTCGCGGGGGCGAGCGGGAAGCGCGCGTCGTAGTAGCGCAGCCAGGCGTCGTCGGCGCCATCCCCGAGGTCCACCGTGAGTTCACCGCGTTCGAGGACCGCCGCGAGGTGGTCGCCCAAGACGGGGAGGACGACGCGGCCCGCAATCTCGGGGTGGGCGTTCCACTCGACGTCGAACATGGGCGCGTAGCGCGAACGGCGGCCGTGGCGCAGCACGTCCTCCCAGTAGACGTTGCCAGCGCCGGGCGCGATGCCCATGTGGTTGGGGACGATGTCCAGCACCTGCCCGATCCCCAGCGCTCGTTGCGCCTCGACGAGCGTGTCGTACGAGGCGTCCCCGCCGAGTTCGGGGTTGAGTCGCGTGGGGTCGGTCACGTCGTAGCCGTGGGTGCTGCCGGGCGCGGCGGTGGTGATGGGGGAGAGGTAGACGTGCGTGACACCGAGGTCGGCGAGGTACGGGAGGACCGCGCGCAGGTCGTCGAACGTGAAGCCGGCGTGCATCTGCACTCGGTAGGTGTTCACGACGGGGAGCGGCATCGCTACGAGTCCATCGCTAGGTCCTCGGCGCCGCGCGGAGGATGACGGCGCCGGGGCGGCGGAAGTGCACCCAGAGGCGCTCCTCCGCGGGCGTCACCTCGATGGGCAGCGAGTCGAGGACGAACGACGGGTCCTCCGTGGAGAGGATGGGCTGCCAGGCCATCCCCTCCGGCGGTACCAGGAGATGCGAGCCGCCCTCGCCGGCCGGGCCCGCGCCCTTGAGGCGCGCGAGCAGGAGCATGGGCGCCGCGCCGGGACGCTCGCGGCGCACCACGAGGCCGAACTGGTCCGTCTCCGCCGCCTGTTGGCGTGCGCCCTCGCCCCAGCGCAGGGCGGGCTCCTCGCGGCGGAGGTGGATGAGCGCCTGGTGGAGGCGCAGCACCCCCGCATAGGGTTCGCGCTCGCGTTCGTCCCAGGCGAGGCGGCTGCGCTCGAACGTGCCCGACGCCTGCGGGTCGGGGATGCGGTCGCGGAGGCGCGGATCGCGGAAGAGGCTCCAGTCCCGGAACTCGTTGCGGCGTCCCTCCCGGACGAGGCGGCCCAGTCCCTCGTTGTGGTCCGTGAAGTACATGAACGGGCTGCTGGTGGCCCACTCGTCGCCCATGAACAGGGCGGGGGTCGCCGCCTCGAACAGCAGGAGCGCGAGGGCGGCACGGAAGCCGCTGCCGGACGCCTCGTGGTACAGGCGGTCGCCGAACGCGCGGTTGCCCACCTGGTCGTGGTTCTGGAGCGCATGCAGGAATCGAGGCGGTTCGATGCCCTCGGTAGGCTCGCCGCGGCTGCTGCCGTGGAACACGGAGTACTGGCCGGTGTAGAGCCAGCCCCGGTCGAGGATGCGCACGACATCGCGCGTGGCGCCCTCGTAGTCCACGAGGAAGCCCTCCCGTACGTCCCCGGCCAGCAGGCGGTGCATCTCGTGGTGGAAGTCGTCCGCGTAGGACACGTCGAAGCCGTGGCCGCCGGACGTCCGAGGGCGCACGACGCTCGCGAGGTTCCGGTGCTCCTCCGCGATTAGCACTGGTGGTGGCTGGCCCTCGCGGCGGCGGGCGGCCGTGGCGTCCCGGAACGCTGCCAGGAAGTGCGTCGGGCTGTCATCGATGAGGGTGTGGACGGCGTCCAGTCGGAAGCCGTCCACGTGGTATTCGTGCAGCCAGTGCAGTGCGCTCTCGATGAAGAACGTGCGGACGGCCTCGCTTCCCGGCCCGTCGAGGTTGATCGCCGCGCCCCAGGGGGTGTGGTGGCGCTCGGTGA
>CAYTRA010000358.1:0-2940 GCA_964439675.1 uncultured Dehalococcoidaceae bacterium | reverse complement strand
GCCGAGGGCGGACTACGGGCGGCTGCGCATCCCCTCGATCGGCGTGGACGCGGCGATCGGTGCGCACGCCATCGCGCGCGACGAGGCGGGCATGCCGATCCCGTACGGCCCCGGTGACGTGGCCTGGTACGACTTCGAGGCCGACGTGTTCGGCGGCGCGCCGGGCGGCGGCGGCAACGCCGTGTTCTCCGCGCACGTCGACTACAACGCGCTCGTCCCCTACGCCGGCGTGCGCTTCCGTGGGCCGGGCGCCTTCGCCGACCTCGATGACCTGGAGGTGGGCGACGCGGTGGAGGTCCTCCGAGATGGCGAGGTCTACCGGTACGCCGTCTCGTGGTCGCGGATGGTGGACGCCTCCGACCTGGAGGCGTGGGGGCGGGTGCTCTCGTCCGCGACCAGCATCGACTCGGTCACCCTCTTCACCTGCGACGGGCTCTTCGACGCCCGCACCGTGTCGTACTCCCACCGGCTGGTGGTGCGCGCCGAACTGGTGGACGGGACGCCTCGACGGTTCGCGGCGCCGGTGGCGGGGCGGTTCAGCGTGGGGACGTCCGGGACGACGCACCCGGTGGCGCTCGCTGCCGCGCAGCGCTGGCCCGTGGACGCGATCTACGCCCGCGCGGCGGGCGGCGAGTGGCTGGTCTACCGGCCGGGCGCGCCTGCGTTCGCGAACACGCTGCTGGGCCACCTGCGGCAGGACTCGTTCGTCATCCTCGCGTTCCGATAGGGCGTTCCGATAGCGTCCTCCGAGGATGCCCGGTGACACCGGGCGGTGGTGGAGCGGCCTTCGAGCGTGCATCATGCTTGCGATCTCCTCGGATCTCGGGAGCCCTCGCAATGTCCGTGCTTCAACCGATCGAGCCCGGCCAGGCGCCTCGCGGTCGCGGCGGCGTAGCCGCGCGTCGAGGTCACATCGACCTGCTGGAGGACGCCGCGCAGGTACGGGCGCTGGCGTCCGTGGAGCGGCTGGAGATCGTGGACGTGCTAGACCATGCGGGCGCGTCCTCCGTCGCGGAGGTGGCGGCGCACCTCGGACGGGCGGCCGCGCCGCTGTACCACCACTTCCGGGTGCTGCACCGCGCGCGGATCATCACGAAGGTCAGCGGGCGCCGGCCCGACGGCCGTCGCGGCACCCTGTACACGCTCACGGACCCGCGCTTCGCCCGCTCCGTGCGCGGGGCGCGTCGGAGCGGACGGTCGGCGAGGGCGATCGGGGCGACGCTGCGCGCGGCGGAACGCGAGTTCCGCGCCGCCGTCGAGCAGGAGGTGACGACGGGGGTGCCGGTACCCTCGCTCCGCACGATGCGCTACACGGCGCGGGTCACCTCGGACGTGCTGGCGGAGGTGGACCGCCGCCTGGACGAGGTGGCGGCGCTGCTGCAGCGCGCGCACGATCCCCTGGGCCCCGGCGAGGTGTACGCGTGGACGACCGTGGTGGCGCCTACCGTGGGCCGCAAGCCGCGAGACAGGTGAGGACGTGCCGATGACTGCCTGGCCAGACGACCTGCTCCCCCAGATGGACGCGATGGCCGAGGTGGGGCGGGAACTGTGGACGGCGGGGCTGGTCACCTCGCATGGCGGGAACCTGTCCGTGCGGTACGGGCAGGGGGCCTGCGTCACGGAGACGGGCTCGATGCTGGGGCGGCTGACGCACGACCACTTCGTCCTTGTGGGTTCGCGAGGCCGCCCGACCTCTCACGGGCCAAGCGACAACCCCTCCAGCGACACGGCCATCCACCTGGCGACGTACCGGCGGGTGGCGGAGGCGGGCGCGGTGGTGCACGCGCATCCGGTGCACGCGATTGCTCTCTCGTTGGACTGGGACGTGATCACGCCGGTCAACCTGGAGGGCCGACTCTTCCTGCAGCGCGTGCCGGTGCTGGACGCGGAGTGGGAGGACTCGGCGGCGCCCATCGCGGCGGCGCTGGTGGACCACCCGGTGGTGGTGGCGCGAGGCCACGGCGCCTACGCACGCGGCGCTGACCCGTGGGAGGCGCTGAAGTACGTCTCCATCCTCGAGGAGTCGGCGACGATCCTGTATTTGTCGCAGCGGAGGTGAGGCGAGTGGCCGCAGCCGAAGTGGTGTTCGAAGTCGATGAGGCCGCGGAGGGCGGCTACACTGCCCGTGCGCTCGGCCATGCGATCTTCACCGAGGCCGACACGCTCGACGAACTCCGGGCGATGGTGCGGGGTGCCGTGCAGGTGCACTTCGACGAGGGCGAGGCGCCCCGCCGCGTCCGCCTCCGGATGGTGGGGAGCCGCCTCTAACTCCTAGGCGTAGACGAGGTCTCGGTCGATGAGGGCGCGGGCGATGATGGTGCGCTGAATCTCCGAGGTGCCTTCCACGATCATGAGTTGGCGGGCGTCTCGGTAGTGGCGCTCCAGGGGGTGGTCCTCCATGTAGCCCTGGCCACCGAGGATCTGGATGGCCTCGCTGGCGACACGGTTCGCCATCTCCGTGGCGAAGGCCTTGGCGATGGAGAGCATGTGGCCCTCGCCGGGGCCGAAGCGGCCCTGGTCCACGAGCCAGCAGCCCTGCATCACGAGCAGGCGCGCGGCTTCGATCTCGATGGCCATGTTGGCGAGTTTGAACTGGATGGCCTGCAGGTCCGTGAGCGGGCCGCCGAAGGCGCGACGCTCGCGGGCGTAGTTCAGGGCGTACTCCGTGGCGCCCTCCGCCAGGCCGACGCCTCGGGCGCCCACGGTGGGGCGCAGGGAGTTGAGGGTGGCCAGCGGGCCCTTCATGCCGATGGGCTTCAGGCCCACCATCGCGTCATGGGGGACGCGGACGCGGTCGAAGGTGAGGACGCCGGTGGGGACGCCTCGGACGCCCATCTTGCGGTCGACGGAGGTGACCTCGAAGCCGGGGGTGGTGGTGGGGAGGACGAAGGCGGCGAGGCTGCGGGGATCCGGGTAGTCCGTCTTGGCGAAGACGATCAC
>CAYTRA010000357.1:0-2945 GCA_964439675.1 uncultured Dehalococcoidaceae bacterium | reverse complement strand
CACCTCCGGCTTCCTGCCGGGCGTCTCGCAGGAGTACGGCGGCATCATCGCCCACGGCGCGAAGCTGGTGTACGCCTACGCAGCCGCCACCGTGCCTAAGATCACCGTCATCCTGCGCAAGGCCTTCGGCGGCGCGTACGACGCCATGGGCTCCAAGCACCTGGGCGCGGACGTGAACTACGCGTGGCCCAACGCAGCCATTGCCGTCATGGCCGGCTCGCAGGCGGTGAACATCATCAACCGTCGCGAGATCCAGACCGCCGACGACCCGGAGGCCGAACGCAAGCGCCTCATCGAGGAGTACCGCGAGCGCCTGGAGCACCCGTACATCGCCGCAGCCAAGGGCTACATCGACGACGTGATCGACCCGCGCGACACGCGCATCAAGATCGCGCACGCGCTGGAGTTGCTGCGGGCCAAGTCCGTGCCGGTGAACCCCAAGAAGCACGGCAACATCCCGCTGTAGGCCCCGCTCCGGGAGGGACAGTTACCAGCATCCCCGGCATCGCGCCGGGGATGCTGCTTTCAGCAGCGCCATCGATCTTTTGCCGGGGAATCTTTTACTGATTGATCTGTGAAACAAGCGGTTGCTGCCGATGATTCGGTTATGCAATCGCTGACATCCCTTGTGCGGCGCGCGGACCCCGGCGACCGGCTGGCTCAGGTCGTCCGGGCGCTGCTGGACTCCGGCCTCATCGTCACCACGCGTGACGGCGCGGGGCGGTATGTGCAGTTGTCCGCCACCTATGGCCGTGAACTCGGCATCGAGGACCTCGACGGCCGCGGTTCCACAGTGACCGCGGGCTTCGAGCACTTCGACGCGAACGGGAATGTCCTCCGTCGCATGGAGCATCCCTCGCAGGTAGCCCGGATAACGGGTGAGCCTCAGCGGCTCACGCTCGGCGGCGCTCGCAGCCCCCATGGCCGCGAGATGTGGATGATCAACTCGTACATGCCCATGGGCCGTGATGGGGACGGCTGGGAGGTCCTCACGGTGGGGGTACCGCTCCCGCGCTCGGTCTTCACGCCTCCCACCGCCGCGTCACAGGAGGACGGAGAGCCGTTCCGGCGCGAACTCCTGGACTTCGCCCTCGCCGTCTCCGGCAAGCGCCTGCCCGTCGAGGCGCTGGTGGAGGCCATGCGCCCCGCAGCGTCGTCGATCGCGGATGACCCGCTCTCGGTGGCCTTGCTGACCCTCCAGGACGGCTTCATGCACGTCACGCCCATCGTCCGCCACGCCTCGGCGCCGCCGCCGCCACCAATGCGCCTCTCCGGCGAAGCGGCCCTGCGCTGGCAGATGACGGAGCCCTACTACAACCCCAACATGGGCGAGGCGGACGTGCTCGGCGACCGCGTGGTCATCGAGTACCCCTACTCCATCCGCACGTACGCACTCTTCCCTATGTTCGACGGCTGCGGCGCCCGCGTCGCCGGTGTCAGCGTCATCTCCCCCACCCCGCACGCCCTGAGCCCCACGCAGCGGTGCGCGCTCGAGCACCTCGCACGGCTCGCGGGGCCGGTGCTGGTGCCCCCCAACGAGTGCGAGGACCTGGCGCCGGTCTTTCGAGGCGACGCGACCGTCTGACGCCCAACAGTCTGACGATCGCCCTCGACGGGCCGGTCTGCCTTCAGCGCCCACCTCGCACGGTCGATGATCACGGCGTGCCAGCCCCCCTGGACGCCAACCGGACGCATCTCATGCAGTCACTCTCGTCTCTCATCAACGACCGCGACCCAAGCGACCCACTGGTGCGCACGGTGGCCGCGTTGCTGGATGCCGGCATGATCGTCGCCACCCGGGACGGCGCCGGCCGCTTCGTGCAGATGAGCGACGTGTACGGCGCGGCGCTGGGCGTAGAAGCAGACGTCCGAGGCGAGGCGTTCCTCTCCGGCCAGCGCTTCTACGACGCCGGCGGTCGCGAGATCGCTCGCGCCGACCATCCCGCGCAGGTCGCGCGCATGAGCGGCATTGCGCAGCGCAACCGCGTGCTAGGTGTGCGCGCCGCCAATGGCCGCGAACTGTGGTTCCAGGCCTCCTACATCCCGCTCCACCAACAGCCGGAGGGCTGGAGCGTCCTGACGGTAGGTGTCCCCCTGGAGCGCGGCGCCTTCACACCGCCCACCACCTCCGCCTCTGACGATGCCGAGCCCCTGCTCGCCTTCGCGGAGGGCGTGGCGGGCAGGCGGCTGCCCCCCGCCCGCGTGGCGGAGCACCTCTCCGAGGTGGTCGACGCACTGCTGCCAGACGGGTCGACGTGCTCCTTCCTCTGGCGTCACGGCGCCGACCTGGAGGTGATCCCTATCCGCCGTCCGACGAACAGCGAACCGCCTCGCCCGATCCGGCTCGCGGGCGAGATGGCGCGGCGCTGGGAGATGCAGGGCACCTACTACATCCCGCACATGCGTGATGCGGACACCGTGGGCACGCGCCTGGCCATCGAGTTCAATCCACCGGTGCGCACGCTCGCGCTCGTACCGGCGCCGGATGCGGACGGCAACCGGGTCGCTTCGATCGGTGTGACGCACCCGCAACCGGATGCGCTGCTGGACACCCAGATCTGCGCGCTGGAGCGGCTCGGACGCCTCGCCGGGGCCGCCCTCGCGCCCGCGGCCTGACCCCCTGCGGCTGGCGCGGGTTCGGGCTATACTCGGCCCGCCCGCCGGGAGACGTACCCCACGCCCGGGCCCAACGGGCCGTCCCGAGGTTGCCCCACGCTTCACGCGTCCGGCACTCGAGCGGCGTCGCGGGACGGGGGACCCGGCCTCTGCGCCCGTCTCTGGATCAGACTCTAGAGATGCACCTTGCCGCCTTCGCGCGGGGTGCGGGCGCCCAACGAGAGGGCCACTGGCGTCCGACGCCCGCTGGGCGGCGGACGAGGTGTGAGGAGTTTCCGTGGCGAAGATCCCCGTGAAGAACACCGTCGTCGAGCTCGACGGCGACGAGA
>CAYTRA010000356.1:0-2955 GCA_964439675.1 uncultured Dehalococcoidaceae bacterium | reverse complement strand
CATCGGCGACCTCCCCGAGACGGGCCGAGCGGTACGCCTCGATGCTGCCATCCCCGCCGTGAGGGCCGACCGCGGGTGTGCGAGGTGTTCGCGAGGAATGTGTAAGGAAACGTCGAGGGGACGACGCTGCTAGGATGGACAGGCAGCACAGAGGATCGCATGACCTCGATCACGCCGAACCGCCTCTGGGGCGGGCTCTTCATCGTCGCGGTGCTCGCCTTCGCGGCGTGCGCCACGGGGGCCGTGGACTGCGCCATCGGCAAGCCGATCGGACTCTCGGCAGCCCTCGGCGCGGCGTTCCTGTCGCTGTTCGACACCGACGGCGCGCGAGACGAGGGCGTCGAGGCCGAGACGCGCATCGAGGCGTAACCGCCCGCGTCACGATTGCCGCGCCGCCGACGCCTTGAGGCGGCGGTGAGGCGCTCCTACACTCGCAGGGCCGACACCTGACCTGCCGCGCCTCCCCGCGAGAGGGCCACGAGCCCTGGTCACCCCCGCCCGACAGCAGTTCCTGGACCTGAAGGCCCAGCACCCGGACGCGCTCCTGCTCTTCCGGATGGGCGACTTCTACGAGACGTTCGACGAGGACGCCGAGGTCGCCGCGCGCGTCCTGGGCATCGCGCTGACCTCGCGGCCCATGGGCAAGGACGAGGGGCGCGTGCCGCTGGCGGGCATCCCCTACCACCAGCTGGACCGCTACCTGGACCAGTTGGTCGCCGCCGGCTACCGCGTCGCCATCGGCGAACAGGTGTCGCTCCCGCCCTCTCGAGGCGGCGAGCCCGGGCTGGTGGAGCGACGGGTGACGCGGGTGGTCACGCCGGGGACGGTGGACCACGGCGAACTGCTCTCGGAGCGCGGACATAACTGGCTGCTCGCGCTCGCGCCCGCGGCGGGCAGCGGGGCGCGCTGGGGGCTGGCCGCGTGCGACGTCACGACGGGCGAACTCGAACTGCAGGTGGTGGAGGACGACGCGCTGGCCGGCGAGTGGGCGCGCATCGCTCCGCGCGAGGCGCTGGCGCCCGAGGGCGTCACCGTCGACCTGCCGGCCTCCGTGCGGGGAGGGGCCATGCTGACCTCGCGGCCGGTGCGCGACTTCCGGCAGGACCGCGCGAGCGCGCGCCTGGCGGAGCGGCTGCACGTCGCCAGCCTCGAGGGCTTCGGGCTCGAGGGGCTGGAGGCGGCCGTGGGCGCGGCCGGCGCGCTGGTGGCGTACCTCGAAGACATGTGGCCGCAGGCGCTCGCGCACCTGCGCACCCCTCGGGCGGTGCGCGGGGCAGAGGTGGTCTACCTCGACCCGCAGACGCGCCGCAACCTGGAGTTGTTTGACACCACCGGCCGGGCGCGTGACGCGTCGAGTGCCTCGTCCACCTCGGGTGGCGCGTCGCTGGTGGAGACGCTGGACCGCACGCTGACGCCGATGGGCGCGCGGCTGCTGCGGCTACGCCTCGGGCGCCCGCTGCGGCGCTTGACGGACGCCGAGGCGCGCCTGGACGAGGTGGAGGCCTTCGTGGGGTCCACGCTGCCCCGCGAGGCGTTGCGGCAGGCGCTGCGCGGGATGCCGGACCTGGAGCGCCTCCTGGGACGCGTGCGGGCGGGGACGGCGCACGCGCGGCACCTGGTGCAGTTGCGACGTGGGCTGGAGCGCCTTCCCCAGGTGCGCGAAGCATCCGAGCGGGCGGGCGAGGTGGCGGCGCGGGCCGCCTCCGGCCTCGCGGGGGCGGAGGGCGTGGCTGCCGCCATCGCGGCGGCGCTCGACGAGGACGCGCCCGCCGAGGTGGGCGATACGCCCACCGTGCGCGCCGGGTTCGACGCGGAGGTGGACCGCCTGCGCCGGCTCACGACGAACGCGCGGGACGCCCTCGCGGCGCTGGAGGGGGTGGAGCGCGAGCGCACCGGCATCGCCAGCCTGAAGGTCGGCTACAACCGCGTGTTCGGGTACTACCTGGAGTGCCCGCGCGGACAGGCGGACAAGGCGCCCCCGGAGTACGAGGCGCGCCAGACGCTGGCGAACGCGCAGCGGTTCCGCTTCGGCCCGCTGTCCGAACTCGAGGCGGAGATCCTGGGCGCGAAGGACGCCCTCGCCGACGCGGAGCGGGCCGTGCTCGACCGCCTCTGCGCGCAGATCGTCGCGGCGGGGGGCGTGATCGAGCGGGCGGCGGAGGCGGTGGCGCGCCTCGACGTCGCGTGCGGCCTCGCGGTGCTCGCGGTGGACCAGGGCTACGTGCGCCCTGAACTGGCCGAGGACGGCCCGCTGGAGGTCGAGGGCGGACGGCACCCGGTGGTGGAGCGCCAGCTGCAGCGAGGCGAGTTCGTCCCGAACGACGTCTTCCTGGGCGGGCCGCACGCCGACCTCGTGGTGCTCACGGGCCCGAACATGGCCGGCAAGTCCACCTACCTGCGTCAGACGGCGCTGGTGGTGCTGCTGGCGCAGTGCGGCTCCTTCGTGCCGGCGCAGCGCGCGCGCATACCCATGGCGGACCGCATCTTCAGCCGCGTGGGCGCGCAGGACGACATCGCGGCCGGGCAGTCGACGTTCATGGTGGAGATGCTGGAGACGGCGACGATCCTGCACAACGCCACGGAGCGTTCGCTGGTGATCCTGGACGAGGTGGGGCGCGGCACCTCCACCTACGACGGCCTGGCGATCGCCCGCGCCGTGGTGGAGTACCTGCACCATCGCCCGGGCGGCACGCCGCGCACGCTCTTCGCCACGCACTACCACGAACTCACGGCGCTGGCCGCGACCCTTCCGAGGATCGCGAACCGCTCGGTGGCGGTGCGCGAGGAGGGCGGCGAGGTGGTGTTCCTGCACCGCATCGTGGACGGCGGCGCGGACCGATCCTACGGGGTGCACGTGGCCGCGCTCGCGGGGCTGCCTCGAGCCGTCGTATCGAGGGCGCGCGAACTGCTGGCGGACCTGGAGGCGGGAGCGCTGGCGGCCGCCGCCCCGGCGGC
>CAYTRA010000355.1:0-2973 GCA_964439675.1 uncultured Dehalococcoidaceae bacterium | reverse complement strand
CGCCGGCACGCGGGTGCTCCTCGCGACCTACGAGGACGGCGACGTCACCGTGCGCCAGAGCACGGACGGCGGCTCGACGTTCGGGTCGCCCTCTACGGTGGCGAGCGTAGCATGTGGGCCTGTGGGTCTTCGGAGAAGGCGAGGTCGAGGAGTCGGCCAGACTTCGATCCCAGAGCGAGCAGGGATGTTCTCCCCTTGCACGCGGCCCGTCGTCGCCCACCCTTGTGGCGCGAGCTCGATTACTCGGCCCTGGCAACGGTCCGGGCTCCGCGGGCCGCGACCGGGCGGGACGACCCTGCTCTCCCACCGGCTCCTCGCGCAAACGAAGGACCGCCGGGCCCTCGGTCTGTCCCGCCCGTCTTGCTACCTCCTCAGTCTCGTGCTTCGCCAGCGCCTGCCGCAGGAGTGCCAACCCCCGATCTCACCCCAGCGCCAAACCCCTCCGCCCACCCCAACCCAACCGAGACCACGCCCGACTTTGGCCCCAATGATCCCTGTTCGGCAGCCCCGCGATCTCATAGTGTTGCGGGGTCGTTCGGGTGGTTCAGCAGGAGCGGGGACTGCTGCATGGCGCGAGCACGCACGAAGGCGCAGCGAGAGCCCGCGCCGCACATCGAGGACGCCCGACGCAAGGCGTCGCCGCCTCATGCCCACGAGCACCCTTCGGCGACACCCCTGGCCCGCGCGAGCGGGATGGAGCCGCAGCACGCCTCGCGGGTGCAGGCCGCCGGCAAC
The DNA here is from genome assembly GCA_964439675.1 of uncultured Dehalococcoidaceae bacterium. Lineage (GTDB taxonomy): Bacteria > Chloroflexota > Dehalococcoidia > UBA2979 > UBA2979 > W-Chloroflexi-9. Next base: position 2,238 of record CAYTRA010000355.1, on the reverse strand, counting down.
ACCGCCACCCGGAAGGCCCTCGCCGACCGCGTTACGCCCGCCGCGCCCTCGCAGGGGCCGCAGCGCCTGTGGGACCGCACCGAGTTCGGCAAGCGCACCGCCGAGGGCTTCTTCACGCAGAAGAGCCACGCCCAGAAGGCCGTGGAGGAACTAATCGTCGCGTATGCCGCGCTGCAGCCCGGCCCGAAGGGGATGCCCACCCCCGCCCACGCCAACCTCCTGGCCCAGATGCGCGCCTCCGCCGAGTTCTGGATCAATGACCACACCGCCACCGACGAAGACGGCAGCGTCATTGACCCCAACCGCACCAAGCGCATGCAGGGCTTCCGCGACTTCCTCACGAACGTGGACGCCGAACTTGCCCTGGTGAAGACCAGCCTGGGCGACAAGTTCTCCCCGGAGATCACCGACAAGCACGAGGCGTTCACGAAACTGGCGGACCGCTACAAGGGCAGCGCCGGAGCCCTCTTCACCAAGGCGGCCGCCCTCGTCGACAGGGGCCTTTCCAACCCCGGCGACGCTGCCAAGGCCGAGATCGAGTTCGAGATCCCCGTGGACCCCTCTGGCGCCGGCTTCATTGGCGGCCGCCTCACCATCGAGGCCTCTCGCGAGGACAACATGATGGTGAAGGCGCGCACGGAGATGGCCGTCACCGGCGGCGCCAAGGTCGGCATCGCGAAACTGAAGGCTGAACTCGGCGGCTATATCGAGGCGCAGGCGCCCACCGCGGCGGAGGTGATGAACCTCTACTCCTACGGCCTGTATCGACGCTTCCGGGAGTCCAGCGCCATCCCTGCGGCGATGACCAACTACCTGTGGGGCGGCTCGCGCGGCGACTTCGGCAAGAAGAAGGCGGAGAACTGGTCGCGCGACCTGGAGAAGCAACTCTTCGCACTGGTCCCGCTACCCGACCAGAACGACCCCAAGTACCAGTCCATCTCCAACCCCGCCAAGCGAAAGGAAGCCTACGAGGCCGACCTCGCGGACGCCGAGGCCGCGCAGGAGAAGGTGAAGGACACCTACGTCGCCACCGGCGGCATCGTCGCCGGCAAGGGGCAACTCGGCCTCTCGGACGTGGCCGAACTGTCGCTGGGCGTGAAGTACACCAGCGGCAAGAAGATCACGGCCGAGTCCATCGTGGCCGCCAAGGGTGCGGCGGGCGCGAAGAACAAGAACAAGACCGCCGGCTTCGGTCAGCAGTCCCTGGGCCAGAGCGTCTCCTCCGTCGCCGGCTCCGTCGGCCTCACCGTCGGCCCCGTCGAGGGCAAACTCACCGCGAGCGCCGCCGGCGACAAGCGCAAGATCGAGTTCGAACTCGGCGGCAAGGTCCCCGCCTCCCTCATGAACGGCGTCCCCGCCTACCTCGCGGACGTCGCCGTGAGCGGCGTGAAGTTGTACCGCACCCTCCAGGCCTCCGACTCCAAGACCGAGGCGCTGGGCCCCCTCATGGCCTTCGGCTCCTTCCAGAAGTCGCTTGTCGGCACACCCGTCTATGGCGCCATCACCCGGCAGGGCCTCAGCGTCGTCGGCGACGTCGGCCTCAAGTTCGTCGCCACCATGGAGCGCGAAGGCGGCAAGTGGACCGGCGACCTCGAGCTGAAGCACGTCTCCGAACTCGGCACGGACATCGGCGGCGCCCTCAAGGTGAAGCTCGAGAAGGAGTCCCGCCTCGCCAAGTGGACCTACGGCCCCAGCGGCTGGACCCTCTCCTAGGCGAGGCGACGGACGCGCGACCCGACGCCACTAGGATCCCCCCATGCCCACCTCCCCCATCGACGACCTCCTCACCCTCCACGAGCCCAACGGCCACCAGTTCGACATCATCCTCGTCGAGGTGCGCGTGGACCCCGTCGGAGCCGCACCCGACGTGCGCCTCGTCTTCGACACCGGCTGGGACACCTATGACCGCGAGGTGGAGATCTTCAACCTCTTCCACTCCGCCCCTGACGCGCGAGGCGACGGCCCCCCTGACGGCTTCATCGAGGGCAAACGAGTCCGTTGCGAACTCCGCCTCGCCACCCCCCTCGCCCGAGAGCACTTCGCCGGCGCCACCCCAGAGGAGGTAGCGCGCCGCCTCATCGCCCTCCGCGACAGCGACCTCGACCACCCCCTCCTCGAGACGGAGTCCTGGTACCTCACGAGCGCGAGCCAGTCCCTCCCCCTCCCGGACGACGCCCCGGACGCCTCCGCCCTCCGCGAGGGCTACCGCACCCACTGGGACGACGCGCCAACCGTGGG
>CAYTRA010000354.1:0-2981 GCA_964439675.1 uncultured Dehalococcoidaceae bacterium | reverse complement strand
GCGACCGACTGGCCGAGGAGTTCCCCCGTGTACTGCTGCCCGTACGCGAATCCCGCGCGCAGCAGCGCGACGATCCCGAGGGCAGCCGCAGCCCATAGCAGGGGCGCGAGCCGCAGCACGCCGTCCGCGTTCTGGCCCAGCGCCCGGTCCACCGCGTACCCGGTGATCGTCGGCAGGGCGAGGGCAGCGAGGCCCGAGCCGAACGTCATGCCCAGCGTCAGGAACAACTGCCGTCGGTAATGCCAGGCAAAGCCCAGGATGCGGACCAGGACGTGGTTGCTCATCGAACTCCAGGTAGCGCCGGAGCGCCGAGGGGCCGCACGGGACAGACGGGGCCGTGCGGAGCGGCGAGAAGTGTTACCCTCACGCGCACGTCATAGTACCCCATCCAGTCACCGACTGCACGCTTCCGGAGCATCGAGGGACCGTGCGCTCGCTGGCGATGGGTTGCGGGAGCAGGCAATTCGCCCCGTGGTGGCGGCGTTCGATTTGACGCAGGAGCGCCGATCGGCGGAGATTCCCTGACAGACGTAAGTCACTGACCATACGCCGGGCGCGGTTGAAAGGGCCCAATGGCCGAGACCTACCTGGACCTGCACGTCCACTCACGCGACGGATCGGATGACGCCGGCGGCAGCGTAGAGGGCTACCTCAAGTGGGTCGCCGCCAAGCGCGACCAGGGCTACCGCATCGACGGCTTCGTCCTCACCGAACACCGGCGCTTCGAGGCGGACCGCAACTACGACGAACTCGCCGCCCGCTACGACGCCAGGGTCTTCCGAGGCGTCGAAGTGGAGACGGACATCGGCCACGTCCTCGTCATGGGCGTGACGCCGGACTTCCTGTCCCGCTTCGACCTGTCGGACGTCGGCCTGCCGTACGCCGAGGTGTTCCGTGCGGCCTGGGAGACCGGTGGCGTGGCGATCGCCGCGCACGCCGGCCGGCCCCGGATCGGCGTCGTGGACCACTTCGAGGAGCGTGGCATCGACCTCGCCCCGATCACCCTGGTCGAGACGCTCAACGGCGGGAGCAGCGACTTCGAGAACGCGCGTGGCCACGACCTCGCCGTCGCCCACGACCTCCGCGAAGTCGGCTCGTCCGACTCGCACTTCGTGAGCGCGCTCGCCCGCTGCATGACCCGCTTCGAGGGCGACATCCGCTCGATGGATGACCTCGTGGCGGTTTTGCGCGACGCGGGCTCGTCCTTCCTGCCCGTGCGGCTGGAGGAGACGAAGCCCGGCGCCCAGGTGCCGGAGCGCCCGACGCTCGCCTCGCTCGTGCCCTCGACGAGCCGGCAGGGCGACCTCGGTGGCGACGCGCTGGTCTACGACCGCTCGGTGGTGGGGCGTGAGGTGCACGTCGGCCGTCTGGAGGTGACCCCCGAGTCCGTCGAGGCATACGTGGAGGCGCTGGGCGAGCAGAACCCGCTCTACACAGACGAAGCCTTTGCTCGCGAGCACGGCCCCTGGGGCGGCCTGATCGCCCCGCCCGGCATCCTGCAGACGGCGATGATGGGCTCACCCCCGGACCCGAAGATCGAGTTCGGCAACAACCAGTTCATGGCAGGTTCGCGCCAGGAGTACTTCCTCCCCATCCGCCCCGGCGACGTCATCGACGCCTACGCGCAGGTGAAGGAGGTCTACGAGAAGACCGGCCGCAGCGGCCGCATGGTCTTCGTCGTCCGCCGCACCCGCTACATCAACCAGCACGGCGAGGACGTGGCCGCCACGGAGACGTCCATCGTGCACCGCCAGACACGCCCCGTCGGCGAAGGAGGCGAAGCGTGACCGCACCCGCACTGCAGAACCAGCGCTACTTCGATGATGTCGCGGTCGGCGACGAGTTCGAGGAGTTCGAGCAGCCCACCACCGAGCAGGTCATCGCCTTCATTGACTCCGGCGCCGCCGGCCGCCCGTCCTCGCAGCGGGACCCCGGTCGCGAGCGCTTCAAGGATGCCCACGCCGCCCGCGGCCAGGGCATGGAGCGCGCGATCGTCCCCGGCACCATGTCCACGGCGATCATCACCCGCACGGTGACGAACTGGATGGGCCCGCTGGGCCGCATCGTCTCCTTCGACATCTCGTTCCGGCGTCCCGTGCTGCACGACGACCGCCTGCGCTGCCTCGTGGTGGTCACGGAGGCTGGCGACGACGCGCTGGAGGCGGGCGGCCCGGCCATCGTCCGCCTGGACGTGGCTCTGGAGAACGACCGAGGCGAACGCCCGGTCCAGGGCACCGCGGAGGTGGAACTGCCCCGCCGCATGTAGCGTCGAGCGACGGGCGAGCCCCTAGTACCCGACACGCACCTCGAGGCATCTCCGGATGCCTCGCAGGTCGCGGTGTTGCTCGGACTTCGTCACCTCGCGCCCGGCCTGCGTGAGTGCGGTCACCACCAGGTCCTCCACCCACGCCATCTGGCCCGCACCCACCTCGAGGATCACCGCGGCCTCGGGGCTGAGGTGCGAGGGCAACTGGTCGCACAGGCGCTCGATGATCTCGATGCCCGTCGTCCCGCCCTCCACGGCGATGCGAGGCTCACGGTCGCGGATCTGCGGGGGGAGGCCCTCGTAGTCCAGCGTGGGGACGTACGGCAGGTTGGCGCAGAGGACATCGATGGGCGTGTCCAGCGGCTCCAGCAGGTCGCCGGTCAGCAGCACCACGCGGTCTTCGAGGCCAAACCGACGCATGTTCTTGCCCGCCCACTGGAGCGCCTCCGAGGACACGTCCGTGCACCAGACCTTCGTGTTCGGAGCGTGCGCCGCGACGGACAGGCCGATCGCCCCGGAGCCCGTGCCGATGTCCGCCACGCGCACCAGGTGCTTCGTGTTCGGGTGCTCACGGACAGCGGCCAACGCCGCCTCCACGGACTCCTCGGTCTCCGGGCGCGGCACGAGGCACCCCGGCCCGACGAGGAACGTGCGCCCGTAGAACTCCCGCCGGCCCAGGATGTAGGCTAGCGGATCGTGGTTCAGGCGTCGCTCC
>CAYTRA010000353.1:2389-2986 GCA_964439675.1 uncultured Dehalococcoidaceae bacterium | reverse complement strand
GCCCCACGCCGCGCCCTTGATACCGAAGCGCAGCGCCGACCATGCCAGCAGCGGGACCACGAACGAAGGCGAGATCAGTTCCAGCGACCCCGGCCAGTTCCAGAGCGTCAGCATGGAGATGGCGACGAGCCCTGTGCCCAGCCCAATGGACTCCAACAGCCGCCGGCGGAAGACAGACCTCCGGATCGTCAGGATGACCGGAGCAACCACCAACACGCCCAGCGCGTCGCCCACCACGTACTTGGGCCACACGTCCACCCAGCCCAGGTCCGTGTACGTGACCGTGCCGACCGAGCCCACCGAGGCGCCAACGACCGGACCAATGGTCACGCCGAAGGCGAGGAACATCAGCAGGTTCCGGAGCGGGACCAGGTGCCCTCGCTCGGTGCCCAGGCCTCGGATAAGCGCGGCGCCCAGCAGCGGGTCGATGACGTTGCCGGCCACCCACCACGGGATGCCGGCCACCGGGTAGCCCTGGATGACGTCGTTCACGACCTCGGCCGCCACGATGGCGCCCACCACCCACGGCCATCTGCGCGTGGGCACCACGAGCATGATCGCCAGCGTGACGCCGGCCGCCGGCCAGAAGCCGGCCCC
>CAYTRA010000353.1:0-2379 GCA_964439675.1 uncultured Dehalococcoidaceae bacterium | reverse complement strand
TTCGAACTGGGCCAGGAGATCAGCGTGGAGGAGGTTTTCGCCGCCGGCCAGAAGCCGGCCCCCACCTTGATGGGGTCGTCCAGCCACACGATGAAGCGGGCGATGCCGAAGTAGAGGGCGGCCGTCACCGCGAAGACTGCCGGGCCGGAAGCGCGCTGCAGCACGCCGAGCAAGCCCGGCTCGTCTCCCCCAACGTCCACGCGTCCGGCCATGGGCAGGCTCATTTCAGCGCCACTCGGGCGTCTTGCTCGCGTGGATCGCCCGCCGGGTGATCGTTCGCGGGTGAGCCCTTCCCGCGCACCCCAACCGGGCGTGAGGATTATGCGCCTTCGCGCAGCGCGGCGCATCCGGCCCACCGACCCGCACGTCTGAGCGCGCCCTCGACCGGTCGGCGCTACCGCAAGTGGAGGAAGCGTAGAGCCGCCGTCCGAGGGTTCGCCTCGGACTCGTGGGGAATCGTGCGGAAAGCGGCCATTCCGGCGCAGGATGTCCACGCGCGGACTACTCTCTCGTTATGACTCCAAGTGAGTCCGCACGGTGGCCGCGTGACGGCGGCGAGATGGGGGCACGCGTCCGTGCCCACGACTGGCGCGCGACGCCCCTGGGGCCCCTCGACGCCTGGCCGGCCGACCTCCGGATCGCGGTCGGCGTCGTCCTCTCGTCCGCGGAGGCGATGGCGGTCTACTGGGGCCGCGAGTACATCCTGATCTACAACGACCTCTGGCGCCGGCTCATGGGCACGAAGCACCCAGCGCTCGGCAGGCCGATGGCGGAGGTCTTCCCCGAGGTGTGGGAGACGATCGGCCCCATGCTGGACGGGGTGATGGAGTCGGGGCGCCCCGTCTGGCGGGAGGGGCAACTCCTCCCGGTCACCAGCACGGACGGGGTCCAGGACGCCTGGTTCACCTACTCGTTCAACCCCATCTTCGACGCGGAAGGCCGCTCGGTCGGCGTGCTGGGCATGGCGACCGAGGTCACCCAGCGTCGCCGCGTGGAGCAGGCCCTCCGCGCCAGCGCGAGGCGGTCCAGGTTTCGCGCGCGCCTCGCGGACGCCCTGCGCACGCTGGACCAGGTGGACGCCGTCAAGGAGCGCGCCGCCGAACTCCTGGGCGAGCACCTGCAGGTGGACCGCTGCGTCTTCGGCGACGTCTCAGAGGACGGCAACCGGGCCACCGTGCACCGCGGCTACACGCACCGAGGCGTCGCCAGCATCGCCGGGACATACGAGGTGGCCGACTTCGACCCGTTCGCCCCGGAGGCGCTGCGCACCGGCGTCACCGTCGCCGTGAATGACGTCGACCGTGAAGCGCCTCACGGCGAGGCGCAGGAGGCCTACCGACGGCTCGGCATCCGCGCCATGGTCACGGCCCCGCTGATGGGGCGGCGGGGCCTCGCTGCCTTCTTCTCCGTGCACCGCAGCGAGCCACGCCAGTGGAGCGCGGACGAGGTGGCGCTCGTCGAGGAGACAGCGGAGCGCACCTGGGCCACGGTGGAACGCATCCGAACGGAAGGCGCCCTACGAGACTCGGAGCGCCGCTACCGCCGCCTCTTCGAGTCGATGGAAGAGGGCTTCTGCGCGCTGGAGCCCGTGTACGGCGCCACCGGGGAGGTGGAGGACTTCCGCTACCTCGTGGTGAACCGAGCCCTCGCGCGGGCCACCGGTGGCGCGGAGGTGGAGGGCCACACGGTGATGGAGGTCTCCGGCGAGATGCCGGCGCAGGCCCTGGCCACCCTGCGGCAGGTGCTGGAGAGCGGGAACCCTCTCCGTGCGGACCTGGCGCTCCCGAACGGACGACACGTGGAGTTGTACGCGTACCGGGTGGAGGGCGACCCCACGCCCAGCATCGCCGTGATCTTCACGGACGTCACCGCTCGGCTACGGGCGGAGCAGGTCCGGCGCGAGAGCGCGGAGCGCCTGCAGCGCATGGCGGACTCCATGCCGCAACTGGTCTGGACGGCCAACGCCGCGGGCGACGTCCAGTACTACAGCGCACGGGGCGCGGACTACGAAGGCCTGGACCCGGAACCGTCGCCGGAGACCCCCTCCTGGCAGCCCGTGCTCCATCCGGACGATCTGCACGCGACTCGTCTCGCCTGGCGCGCCGCCGTGACGAGCGGCGAGAACTACGAGATCGAGCACCGCGTGCGCATGCGCGACGGTTCCTACCGCTGGCACCTGACCCGCGCCGAGCAGGTCACGTTCTCCGGCGGCCAGGTGGAGTGGTACGGCACCTCCACGGACATCCACGAACTCAAGATGGCGGACGAACTGAAGGACCGCTTCCTGGCCATCGCTTCGCACGAACTACGCAACCCCGTGGGCGTCATCCACGGCATGGCGCAGCAGATGCACCGCGCGCTGGAGCGCGGGCAACTCTC
>CAYTRA010000352.1:0-2992 GCA_964439675.1 uncultured Dehalococcoidaceae bacterium | reverse complement strand
GAGAAGCTGTCCTCCGGTCTGCGCATCAACCGTGCGGCTGACGACGCCGCCGGCCTCGCGATCAGCGAGAAGATGCGGGCCCAGGTCCGGGGCATGCAGCAGGGCCAGCGGAACGCCCTGGACGGCGTCTCCATGCTCCAGACGGCTGAAGGTGCCCTGGACGAGGTCCACAGCATCCTCCAGCGCGTCCGCGAGCTGTCCGTCCAGGCGGGCAACACCACCCTGTCTTCGTCCGACCGCGCCGCGATCGGCGAGGAGATGGTGGCGCTGCGGTCTGAGATCGACAACATCGCGCAGCGCACTCGGTTCAACGGGCTCAGCCTGCTGAACGGTTCGCTGTCGGTGCAGCTGGACACCGGCACCTCGACGGCCGACGGCGCCACGATTGACGGCGCCGCCGCCGACGCGACGGTGACCGCGATCGACGTCGGAGACGCCGAGGCTGGCTCGACCTACACGCTGGCCGACGAGACCGGTGGTGTGGTGTCGCTGTCGGTCACGTCCGGTGGCTTCACGCGCACCGAGGAGGCCACCGCGCAGGCGATGGGCCAGAACGCCACCCAGGACCTCGTCTTCGAGGAGCTGGGCGTCACGATCTCGCTGGAGCAGGACGGCACGGCCGGTACCGTGACCGCTGCCGAGATCGCGGCGGACCTGGACACCCTCACCGTGGCGACCACGGCCTCGACGTCCGCGTCGTTCCGTGTGGGCTCCGAGGTCGGTGACGACATCAGCCTGTCGTTCACGGACATGCGCTCCAGCGCGCTGGGCAACGCCCAGAAGCTGAGCACGCTGATCGCGGACAACACCGCTGTCAGCACGACCGCGAAGGCGGACACGCTGCTGGCCTCGGTGGACGAGGCGATCGAGCAGGTCTCGACGTTCCGTGCTGTGCTTGGTGCTCGCCAGAACCAGCTGGAGACGGCGATCAACTCGCTCGGTGTGTCGGTGGAGAACCTGTCGGCGTCCGAGAGCCGGATCCGCGACGCGGACATCGCGGCTGTCTCGTCCGACATGGTCACCCGCCAGATCATGCAGCAGGCCGGTGTGTCCGTGCTCGCCCAGGCGAACTCGGCGCCGCAGTCGGTGCTGCAGCTGATCCAGTAGTAGCGGTCCGCCACCTCGGTCCCGCGAGGCCGAGGCCGGACTGAACCGAGGCCCCCGCTCCTTCCTCGGAAGGGCGGGGGCTTCTGCGTGTCTGCGGCGTCGGGGTGCCCTCGGAGCATCGAGGGGGAGCAGGCCGGGCTTCGCCCGGCACCCCGCTCTCCAACACTCCCCCTCAAGGGGGGCAGAGAGCGGGCGTCGGAACGAGGCGCCGTCCGGCCTTCGGCCGGGTGCTTCGACAGGCTCAGCACGAACGGGGGGCAGGGGCCGAGGCGGAGGCCGGGCAGGAGCGGGAGCGCGTTCGCGCTAGTCGAGGCGGTCGATCAGGAGGGCGGCGGTGCCGAGGAAGGCGAAGAAGCCGGAGAGGTCGGTGGCGGTGGTGAGCCAGATGCCGCCGGAGAGGGCGGGGTCCTGCTTGAAGCGCTGAAGCGCCATGGGGATGACCACGCCGACGAGGGCGCCGACGGTGATGTTCACGGACAGCGCGATCAGGACGACGGCGCCGAGCCACGGGTTTCCTCGCCAGGCCCACGCCACCATGCTGACCATGACTCCCATGGCCAGGCCCAGCAGCATGCCGACGCGGAGCTCGTGCCACACGAGGGTGGCGGTATCCCTGGTGGAGATACGGCCAATGGCGAGCGACCGGATGATGACGGTGAGCGTCTGGATGCCGGCGTTTCCGCCCTGGCCTCCGATGACCGGCAGGAACGCGGCGAGAATGGCGACCCGTTCCAGCGTGCCCTCGAACGAGGCGACGACCAGGGCTGCCGTCATCGCCGTGAACAGGTTCACGGTGAGCCAGGGCAGGCGGTGGCGGACGGAGGTCCAGACACCTCGCAAGTCCTCGTCCTCGTGCACCAGGGCGAGGCGGTAGAGGTCCTCTGTGGCCTCCTGCTCCAGGACATCGATGAGGTCATCGACAGTGATGGTGCCCAGCAGGTGGCCGTGGCGGTCCACCACAGGGAGCGCCAGGAGGTTGTGCCGCTGGAGGATGCGGGCCGCCTCCTCCTGGTCTGTCTCCGCCTCCACGGTGATCACGTCGGCGATCATCAGTTCGGTGATGGGTGTCTCACGGCTCGCGGTGAGAAGTGCGCGGACATTGAGGACGCCCAGCAGGCGGCGGTCCGCTTCGATGACATAGAGGTAGAACGGCTTGCTGGCGTCCGCGTCCGAGTCGCGGAGGTGCTCGATGGCCTGGCCGGCCGTGAAGCCGGGGTCCAGCGTCAGGACCTGGCCGGTCATACGGCCGCCGGCGGTCTCGTGGCCATAGGTGAGGAGTTGCGCGAGTTCCTCGCGTCGCTCGTCTGAGAGCGACTCCATCAGGCCGGCGGCAACGTCCTTCGCGAGGTCGCCCACCACGTCCGCGGCGATGTCGTCTGGGACGGTCTCCAGCGCCTCGGTGAGGGTGGCGGCGTCCAGGTGGCGGACGATCTCAGAGCGCGTGGAGGAGGCGGTGTACTCCAGGGCGCCCGTCACCACCTCCGTGTCGAGGGCGGGGACGACCTCCGCGAGGTTGTCCCCGGACATCTGGTCCAGGACGGCGGCGGTCTCGGCCGGGCGCATCTCCGAGAGCAGCGCGATCGCCGACTCCGGGTCGCGCTCCTCGAGCAGGTCCATGACCTGCTCGACGGGGTCGGCAGGAGGGATGGGAGCGTCCTCGGGCGGGCGGGCTGCGGGTTGGGGCTCCTGGGTCATCGTTCGCGATTGTCACACAGGGGAGGGTGTGCGCCATTTTGGGGCGCGGGTCTGATCTGCCCGTGGTGGGTTTGGGGTTGGCCAACGGGGCGTTGCCGGAGCCCCCCACCCCCGCCCTCCCCCACCGCGGGGGGGGGGGGCCGGAGCCGGGGGGGAGACGGGGGCGGAGGGGCTGGCGTCCCGGGCGCTA
>CAYTRA010000351.1:0-2993 GCA_964439675.1 uncultured Dehalococcoidaceae bacterium | reverse complement strand
ACTGCCGTGCTTCCCGCACCAAGGCGCGGGAGCGCGTTCTTGATGGCGTGGTACGGCGTGAGGCCGGCGTCGGTCAGCGAGACGTTCTGCACCGGGTCCAGGTCGCCAAGCGGTACGAGGTGCCGAGCGTTGTCCACCAGCAGGTACTCGGCCATCGCTCCGGGGGCGCCCAGCCCCGGGGGCATGATGCCATCGGCGGCGGCGTTCAGGCAGAAGTTCTCCTTGCCCTGCGCGCACTTGATGCAGCGACCGCAGCCCCAGGGTCCGTACACCGCGACCGACTCGCCGACCGCGAGGTGCTCGACCCCCTCACCGAGCGCCTCGACGACACCAGCGCCCTCGTGTCCGAGCGTCAGTGGCAGCGGGTAGTTGAACTGGTCAGCGGGTAGGTCCATGACGAACTGGTCCGAGTGACAGAGCCCTGCGGCGGTCACCTTGAGCAGGACCTCGCCGGGGCCCGGTTGCGGATCGGGCGCGGTGGTGACTTCTGGCTTGCCGCCCACCTCGCGGTATTGGACTGCTTTCATGCTGGTGCCTCTCCCGGGCCCCGCCGGTTGACTTGGTGTCAGTCGGCGTTGGCTTCCACCCACGCTGCAAATGACTCCATGAACGACGACAGAAACTTCCTGGTGTCCTCGCTTGTGAGCTGTCCCTGTTCATCGAAGAGTTTCGGAGCGCCACCGATGTAGACCTCGGGCTGCGGCATCGTCGGGACGTTGAGGAACACCAGCGCCTGCCTCAGGTGGTGGTTCGCACCGAACGCACCCATCGCCCCTCGCGAGATGCTCGCGATTGCGCCCGGCTTCCCGTCCCACACGCTCTGTCCGTATGGCCGAGAACCAACATCGAGGGCGTTCTTGAGCCCTCCGGGGATCGACCGGTTGTACTCCGGTGTGACGAACAGCACTGCGTCGGCGCTCCGCATCTGCTCTCGGAACGTCAGCCACGCCTGTGGCGGGCTCCCGCTGTCTTCGAGGTCCTGGTCGTACAGCGGTAGTCGACCGAACTTGACCTCGCGCAAGGACAGCGACGGAGGCGCCAGACTGCTCAGCGCGTCCGCGAGCTTTCGGCTGTAGCCATCCTTGCGGAGACTGCCGATGAGCAGAGCGACTTCGGTCGTGCGACTCATGAGTCTCCTCCGCGTCGCGAGTATGGCTGAGGACTCACTGCCTTCGCCTCGCAGACGCGTAACAGTGCGCCCGTGCGCTCCGCTTGCCGAGGCAACGTCGCCACCAGGCTCGCCCTACCTCGACGGTGGCGCCGGCGCTCCGGCCCTCCGGCTTCCCGCTTCCCGGGCTAGCCCGGAACGCCGCCGCCTGGCGTCCCCGACGTGCAGCGACTTGACCTGCCCGGTCGCGAGACCTATAACCAAGACGATTCCGTTTTAGAAAGCCGTCCGCTGCCATTTGAGACGGCGCCAGCCCCGCCCCACTCGTATCGCAGAGGTGCGGAGACAGGGGAGCGGACGATGACACGCTGGATACCCATCGGAACACTGGAGGACTTCCTCCCCGACCGTCCGACGAGCGTGCGCGTCAACGAACGCGAACTGGTGATGGTCCGCAGCGGAGAGCGCGCCTTCCTGCTGGACGGCCGGTGCCCACACCGGGGTGGGCAGCTCTCGGATGGCCGCATCGAGGGCAACGACATCATCTGCTCGCTCCACGGGTACGACTTCGACCTCGAGACCGGGGTGTCCCGGTACGACCCGAGCGAGCGCGTCGCGACGTATCCCGCCCGTGTGATCGAAGGCATGGTCGAGGTGGATGCGGACGCCGTGCCGCCGCTGCCCCACGGACATGACGATGGGTACCAGGCGCGATGGCGCCGTCCGAGCGATTCGGACCTGCGCGGGTACGACTACCTCACAGGCCTCCGCTGGGGTGGCCCCAGTGTCAGCCCCATGGGGACAAGGAGCGCTCTCCATCCCTCGTGGGACGACATCCTGCTGCTGCCGGCACAGGTCGCCCGTCCCGCACGGTTGGAGGAAGAGCCGCTCGATCTGACCACCGTCATCGGTCGCTCCGCGGACCAGCCCCTGGCGCTGGACATCCCCTTCTTCATCTCGCACATGTCGTTCGGCGCTCTGTCCGCGTCCGCCAAGGTCGCACTCGCCCGCGTCGCAGAGTCGGTGGGCACAGCCATCGGCAGTGGCGAGGGCGGCATGTTGCCGGACGAGCGGGCCGCGAGTTCGCGCTACATCTTCGAGATGGCGAGCGGCTACTTCGGCTGGACCCCCGAGAACATCGCGCGGGCAAGCGCCATCGAGATCAAGTTCGGACAGTCGGCCAAAGCAGGCTCAGGGGGACTGCTCCCCGGCCCCAAGGTCACCGCGCGGATCGCAGAGACCCGCGGCCTCCAGGCCGGCGAACCGGCAGTCTCGCCCGCGCGCTTCGTCGACATCGAGGGGCCTGTGGCGTTGCGAGAGCGCGTCTCCGCCCTCAAGGAACAGACACGCGGGCGGCCGATCGGCATCAAGTTCGCCGCGGGGCGGGTGGAGGACGACGTGGAGGCTGCGGTCGCGGCTGGCGCGGACTTCGTCACCATCGACGGCCGCGGCGGGGGAACTGGCGCGTCACCCGACGTCCTCAAAGACCACCTCACGATCCCCATCCAGTACGCGCTGCCTCGGGCTCGCAAGCACCTGGAACACCTGGGCCGCCCCGACGTGGACCTGGTGGCGACTGGCGGCTTCCGCTCGGCGGGGGACATCGCAAAGGCGCTCGCCCTGGGTGCTCGGGCCGTCGCCATGGCCACTGCGTCCATGGTGGCCGTCGGCTGCCAGCAGTACCTGGCCTGCCACACGGGGAACTGCCCCGTGGGGATCGCGACGCAACGCCCAGACCTCGAGGCACGGTTCGACATCGACCGTGCCGCCGAGCAGGGCGCCGCGACCTTCCAGACGATGGTGCAGGAACTGGGTCTCCTCGGCCGCGCGGTCGGCGTACGCGACATTCACGACCTCGCCGTGACCGACCTCGCTTCCCTGGACA
>CAYTRA010000350.1:0-3015 GCA_964439675.1 uncultured Dehalococcoidaceae bacterium | reverse complement strand
GCGACAACGTGGGCTGCCTGGTGCGCGGCATCGAGCGCACGGACATCGAGCGCGGGCAGGTGCTGGCGGCGCCGAAGAGCATCACGCCGCACAAGAAGTTCAAGGGCGAGGTGTACGTGCTCTCCAAGGAGGAGGGCGGGCGCCACACCCCGTTCTTCAAGGGCTACCGCCCGCAGTTCTACGTGCGCACGACGGACGTGACCGGTTCCATCAACCTGCCGGAGGGCATGGAGATGGCGATGCCGGGCGACAACGTGCAGATGGACATCGAGTTGATCTACCCGATCGCCATCGAAGAGGGCCTGCGCTTCGCCATCCGCGAGGGCGGCCGCACGGTGGGCGCCGGCGTGGTCACCCAGATCGTCGAGTAGATAGACAAGTCCCCTCAGGGACCGACCGGGGCCGCCGAGGCGGTCAGAGACAGAAGACGGCAGAGCAGGCAGGACGCAGATGCCTCAGCAGCGAATCCGGATCAAGTTGAAGGCGTTCGACCACCGGGTGCTGGACGCCTCGGCGAAGCAGATCGTCGAGTCGGCCCAGCGCACGGGTGCGGTTGTCGCCGGCCCGGTGCCGCTGCCGACGCGCATTCGGCGGTACACGGTCATGCGCTCGCCGTTCATCGACAAGGACTCGCGCGACCAGTTCGAGACGCGGACGCACAAGCGTCTGATCGACATCCTCGAGCCGACCTCGCGCACGGTGGACACGCTGATGCGGCTGCAACTGCCGTCCGGCGTGGACATCGAGATCAAGCTGTAAGGAAGCCGGCATGCCTGCTACGAGGTCATCGGCCGGGATGATTGGCCGCAAGGTCGGGATGATGCGGCTCTACGACGGTGGCGGTCGCTCGCGCGGCGTCACGGTCATTGAGCTGGGCCCGAACTATGTGACCCAGGTCCGGACGCCGGAGCGCGACGGGTACTCCGCCGTGCAGCTGGGCTTCCCCGGCGCCCGCAAGCGGGTGAACCGGCCGGAGCGCGGCCACCTGCGCGCGGCGGGCCTGGAGGGCCGCACCCCGGCGCTCACCCGCCTCCAGGAGTTCCGGCTGGACGACGTGTCGGCCTACCAGACGGGCCAGGAACTGACGGTTGAGCAGTTCGAGCCGGGTTCGTTCGTGGACGTGACGGCCACCTCCAAGGGCCGTGGCTTCCAGGGTGGCGTGAAGCGGCACAACTTCGCCGGCGGTCCCAAGACGCACGGCCAGTCTGACCGCCACCGCGCGCCGGGCTCGATTGGTTCGGGCACCACGCCGGGCCGGGTCTACAAGGGCCTGAAGATGGCGGGCCACATGGGCGCCGAGACGGTGTCCGTGCTGAACCTGCTGGTGGTGGCCGTGGACCCGTCCCGCAACCTGATCTTCGTGGAGGGCTCCGTGCCCGGCGCGAGGGACGGGATGGTGACGGTGGGCACGGCCCGCCGCCCCGCGCTGAAGGACTACACCGCCCCCGTCATCCCGCCGCTCGGCGGCGAGACGGTGGAGGAGCCCGCTGCTGACGAAGCAGCCGACGAGGCCGAGGCTGAAGCCGGAGCGCCCGTCGCCGAGGCGGACACCGAGGCGCCGGCTGCAGAGGCGGAAGCCGCTGCCGAGACCGAAGAGGCGCCGGCTGCCGAGGCCGCCGCTGACGGCGAGGCGGCTGCCGAGGGCGACACCGCCGAGGTGACCGACGAAGACGAGGCGCAGTCATGAAGTTGCAGGTGATCGACTTCGCCGGCAAGCAGACGCAGGAGATCGAGGTGGACGACGCCGTGTTCGGCATTGAGCCGAACGAGGCGGTGGTGCACCAGACGCTCCTGGCGCAGCTGGCCGCGCGCCGCGCCGGTACGCACAACACGAAGACTCGCGGCCAGGTGCGCGGGTCCACTCGCAAGATCCGCCGGCAGAAGGGCCTGGGCATGGCCCGGCAGGGCAGCATCCGCGGGCCGCAGCACCGCGGCGGTGGCGTGGTGTTCGGGCCGAGCTCGCGGGACTACTCCCAGCGGCTGCCGAAGCGCATGCGCCGCCTGGCCATCCGCTCCGTCCTCTCCGCCCGCGCGGCGGACGGGCGGCTGAAGGTGGTGGAAGGGCACTCGCTGGAGACGCCGTCCACCAAGGCGGTGGTAGGCCTGCTGGAGGCGGCGGAGGCGGGCAAGTCCGCGCTGCTGGTCGCCGGCGGGCCGGACCGCGTGCTGCTGAAGTCCGCCCGGAACATCGAGGGCGCCTCGATGGTGACGGCTGACACGCTGAGCGTGGCGGACATGCTGGCGCACCACACGCTGGTGCTGACCGTGGACGCCGTGCGACGCGTGGAAGCGCTGTGGGGCGGCGAACGCGCCTCCGGGCGCCCTCGGGCGGCCGTGGTGGCTGAGGCCGGGGCGGAGGCGTAAGCGATGCCGAAGGAGATCCACGCGTACGAGGTGCTGCGGCGGCCGGTGGTGACGGAGAAGTCCACCGCCCTGGCCGGGCAGCGCAAGTACGTCTTTGAGGTGGCGCTGGGCGCCAACAAGCCTCAGATCAAGGAAGCCGTTGAACGCGCCTTCGACGTGAAGGTGCTGAACGTCAACACCACCATGGTGCGCGGAGCCCGCAAGAAGAACCGCTTCGGGCGGCCCACGGGCGAAGCGCCGCGCTGGAAGAAGGCGATCGTGACCCTGCAAGAGGGCAGCACGATCGAGTTCTTCGAGGGCGTGTAGGGGGACCGGTATGCCGATTCAGAAGTTCCGCCCCACCTCGCCCGGCCGTCGCGGCGCCTCTGGCTTCACCTTCGACGAACTGACGAAGAAGAAGCCGGAGAAGCGCCTGCTGGCGTCCAAGAAGCGGACGTCCGGCCGGAGCGGCGGGAAGATCTCGATCCGCCACCGCGGCGGCGGGGCAAAGCGCCGCATCCGCATCATCGACTTCAAGCGCGACAAGAACGGCGTGCCCGGCACGGTCCGCGCGATCGAGTACGACCCCGGACGCTCGGCGCGCATCGCGTTGGTGTTCTACGCGGACGGCGACAAGCGCTACATCCTGGCCCCGGACGG
This sequence comes from uncultured Dehalococcoidaceae bacterium, assembly GCA_964439675.1. Taxonomy (GTDB): domain Bacteria; phylum Chloroflexota; class Dehalococcoidia; order UBA2979; family UBA2979; genus W-Chloroflexi-9. Next base: position 12 of record CAYTRA010000350.1, on the reverse strand, counting down.
GCTGAAGGTGGG
>CAYTRA010000349.1:0-3017 GCA_964439675.1 uncultured Dehalococcoidaceae bacterium | reverse complement strand
GGCTACATCCACGAGATCCAGAAGATCAGCGCCAACCACATGTACTACATCCCCAGCCAGGCGGGTGCCGGTACCGGTTGGACCGGCTACCAGCCGGAGGTCCGGGGCATCTCCCAGACCCGCGGGTACGGTGGAGCCACAGAGAACGCTCCGAGCATCTGGCTCGACGTCTAGCGCCCACCAGGCGCAATCCCTCCTTCGAGGGGACAACGAGAGGGCGGCCACACGGCCGCCCTCTCTGCGTGTCCGCGTCTCCCCCGCACGTCAGTCCTCGGTGAGTCGCGTTGCCCCTCGCATCGCCGTCATCACAAACCGCATCGAGGACGGCGAGTTATCCGACACGCCCGCCCGCAAGGTGTATCGCTCGTGAGATTCGGTGTTGCGTCTCCACTGCTGACTATGGACGTAGCGATAAAGAGGGCACCCACTCCCCCCGGGGTCAGGACTTGCACGCGGCGCGGTGCCTTCCGCCGCCGTGCCCAGAGGAGGATGACGTGGAACAGAACTACTGGACCAGGAAGGTCACCCCCCGAGGACTCGGACTCCACTCCGGCGTTTCGCGTCGCGGGCTCTTGCGCGGCGCAGCACTGGGGGGTGCGGGCCTGGCCGGCGCCGCCCTCATCGGCTGCGGCGGCGAGGAGGACGAGCCCGACGCGACGTCGACCCCGGGCGGGACGAGCACACCGGGCGCGGGGACGGGCACGGCCACCTCGGACGATCCCTTCGGCAATATCAAGCGTGGAGGACGCCTGTCCCTGACGCTCACCAACGACCCGTCAGCCCTCAACCCCTACGCGTCCGCCTCCTTCACCACGAAGGGCATCGCCGACTTCGTGTACGGGAGGATGTACAAGATCGCCGCCCGCCCCGGCGAGAACCCGTACTCGGTGGGCGTGGAGCCCGAACTCGCCGAGAGCGCGGAGACTGAGGACGGCCAGCACTGGACCGTCACGCTGAAGCCCGGCGTGAAGATGCAGAACGTGCCCCCCGTCGGCGGCCGAGACGTGACCACCGACGACGTGGTCGCCTCGTGGGAGGCGCTGACGGCGCAGGGTTCGCCTTCCTCCGTGCAGGTGGCGGACTGGGAGTCGCTGGAGGCCGTGGATGACCGCACGTTCAACGTGCGGCTGACCGCCCCCTCCGGGACGTTCACCACCGCGCTGGCGGACACGAACAAGTTGATGATCATGCCGCGTGAGGCCTTCGACGGCGGCTTCGACCCGGCGACGACCATGATTGGGCCCGGGCCGTGGATCCTGGACCGGTACCAGTCCTCGGTGGCCCTTGCCTTCTCGGCGAACCCGGACTACCACCTGGACGAGAAGCCGTTCGTGGACGGCATCGACCTGGCGATCATCCCGGAGTACGCGAACCGTATCGCGCAGTTCCGGGCGGGCAACACCCACGCCGAGGGCATCCTGGCGGACGATGTCTTGCAGTTGAGGGGCGAGAACAGCGATATCCAGTGGCGCGGCCTGCTCCCGGCGCTGCTGTCCTTCATGTACTTCTCGCCGGAGGAGATGGATCCGAATGCGCCCTGGCGCGACGAGCGCTTCCGCCAGGCGGTCTCCATGACCCAGGACCGGGACGTCCTCACCGAGTTGGGCTACAACGTGCAGGCCCTCCAGGACGCGGGGCTGGACGTTTCGATCCTGTGGAACAACGTCATCCCTGCCGGGTGGGGCACCTGGTGGCTGGACCCGCAAGGCCCGGACATTGGGCCGGCGGGCGCGTTCTTCGAGTACAACCCGGACGAGGCGCGGTCACTGCTGGACGCCGTTGGCTACGGGGGTGAAGAGGTCCCGTTCATCTTCCCGAACGACATCTACGGCGCCACGTTCAACCGCATTGCGGAGGCGATCGGCAACTACCTGGTGGAGGGCGGCGTGCAGGTCGCGGTGCAGACGCAGGCCTACACGGCGCAGTACTTCCCGCAGACGTTCGCGGGGAACTTCAACGGCATCGCCTTCGGGTACGAGACCCCGTTCCCGGAGGTCGGTGGGTACTTCCCGCGCCTCTTTGGTGATGACCCCAACAACCACGGGCGCATCTCCGATCCGGAGATCACGGATCTGATGCAGCAGCAGCAGGTGGAACTGGACGAGGACGTGCGTCGCGGCTACGTGCACGACATCCAGCGCATCAACGCGGAACACATGTACTACGTGCCGAACCAGGCCGGCGCCGGCACCGGATGGACCGGCTACCGGCCCGAGGTCCGGGGCATCCTCCAGAACCGCGGCTACGGCGACGCAACCGAGGTCTACACGAACTTCTGGCTCGATACTTAGCCGGTTCTCACGGAGGCGCCTCCGGGCGGTAACCCGGGGCGGCGATGCCGACCCGGGTTTTCGCGTCCATGCTCTTCCAATGCCTCTCGCTCTCGCCCAATCCCTCATCTCCGTTGTGATGACCGCGTGAAATTTCCTGTCATACTCCGAATGTGATGTGCGTCCGGGAGTGGCATTACAGGCGTATATACCTGTAGGGTGCCGCAGAACCGTTCGAGTGCGCGCTTCAGAGGGGAGCGCGAGGGCGGCGCGAGGAGGGTGATTTGGAAGAGAACTATTGGACTCGGGCACTGGGAGGGCGCGTCACGCGACGTGGCGTCCTCAGAGGGGCGGCGCTCGGCGGAGTTGGCCTCGCCGGCGCGGCGCTCATCGGCTGTGGCGGTGACGAAGAGGGTGGTGATGACGACACCGCGACTGCGACCTCGACCGCGACGGCTGACGGCACGGCTGCGTCGACCGCAACCGCGACGGAGGCGGATCCCTTCGCCAACGTGAAGCGCGGTGGCCGCTGGAAGACCGACGCGACCAGCGACCCGACGTCGATCAACCCGTACGCTTCCGCTTCCTTCACCGCGAAGGGCATTTCGGCGTACACGTACAGCCGGTTCTACATGATCGCCTCGCGGCCAGACGCCAACCCGTACTCGGTTGGCCCAGAGCCGGACCTGGCTGAGAGCGCGGAGACCGAGGACGGCCAGCACTGGGTCGTCAAGCTGAAGCAGGGCA
>CAYTRA010000348.1:0-3021 GCA_964439675.1 uncultured Dehalococcoidaceae bacterium | reverse complement strand
AACGACGACGCGATCCGCGCCATCCAGCTGATGACCGCCCGCGTCGCGGACGCGGTCATGGAGGGCATCGCCGTGGGTGAGGTGGAGCAGCAGTTCCAGGCTGCCCAAACCACCCCAGGCGAGGGGACGACCCCGGGCGAGGACGCCGCTTCGAGCGAAGACGGGGCCCAGGAGCAGCAGCAGCCCGCGGCGTCCGCCGAGTAGGCGTCGCCACGCATCGAGTAGCCCTCGAAGCATCACGACCGGACACGGACGCCCTCGGTACCCCCTCGGGGTCGAGGGCGTCCCTCCCAGCCGGTCGTATCCCACCCGACAGGCAGACAAGCACCCACATCACACCTCGCCCGGCCGGTGAGCCGAGGGCGGAGAGACTGAGGAGCACACCGTGGTCAGCACCGAGGACGTGAAGCGCCTTCGCGAGGAGACCGGCGCCGGCGTCATGGACGCCAAGCGCGCGCTGGACGACGCCGCCGGCGACTTCGACAAGGCACGCGAGATCCTGCGCGAGAAGGGCGTGGCCGCCGCCGCCAAGCGTGCCGACCGCGCGACCGGCCAGGGCCTGGTGGACGCCTACCTGCACCAGGGCCGCATCGGCGCCATGGTGGAAGTGCAATGCGAGACGGACTTCGTCGCGCGCACGGACGCCTTCAAGGAACTGGCCCGCAACGTGGCCATGCAGGTTGCCTCCATGAACCCGCTGGCCCTGACGCCGGAGGAAGTCCCTGCGGACGCCGCCGGCACGGCCGAGGAGAACGCACTGCTGACGCAGGCGTTCATCCGTGACGGCAGCAAGACCATTGGCGACCTGGTGCAGGACACCATTGCCCAGACCGGCGAGAACGTCCGCATCGCCCGATTCGCCCGCTTCGAGCTCGGCGCCGAGTAGTCGCTGACACGCCGAGGGACGCCCGCCCCTCCAGGGGGTCGGGCGTGCCTCGCGGCGAGTGCTGCGGTATCGTCAGGACTCGCCACAGAGAGCAGGCGCTCCCTACGGTCATACCGGGGGACGCGCATCTCACGAGCGGAGGACGGCGCTGTGACGGACGAAATCCTCCTGGACGCAGAGGAACGGATGGAGTCCGCCGTTGCGGCGGCCAACCGTGACCTGCAGAGCCTGCGCACCGGGCGCGCCTCCACCGCCCTTGTGGAGAACCTGCTGGTGGACGCCTACGGCTCCAAGATGACGCTCATCCAGCTGGCCAACCTGGCCACGCCGGAAGCCCAGTTGATCACCATCACGCCCTTCGACCGGGCCACGATGGACCCGATCATGAAGGCCATCCAGCAGAGCGACATTGGCATCACGCCCAACAACGACGGGCGCATCATCCGCCTGCCCATCCCGCCGCTCACGGAGCAGCGCCGCAAGGAACTGGTGAAGCAGGTCCACGGCAAGACAGAGGATGGCCGTATTGCCATCCGCAACATCCGCCGCCACGCGAACGATGCCCTGAAGAAGGCGCAACGTGACGGCGATATCTCCGAGGACGAGGAGCGCGGCGCCCTCGACGACGTCGAGAAGCTGACCCAGAAGTACGTGGAGCAGCTGGAGTCACTGGCGAAGGAGAAGGAGCGCGAGCTCCTGGAGGTCTAACCCGCGCGTGGTCGTGAACCCCCGGACACCCCTCCCCGCGCTGCCCTCGCTGGCGGTGCGGCCTCGGCACGTCGCGATCATCATGGACGGCAATGGCCGCTGGGCCACCTCCCGAGGGCTGTCGCGCTCGGATGGCCACCGCGCGGGCGCCGAGGCGATCCGGCCCGTGATTCAGCGCCTCGCCCAGCACGAGGTCCCGGTCCTGACGCTGTTCGGCTTCTCCACCGAAAACTGGGGCCGCCCCACGGCGGAGGTGGAGACCATCCTGAGACTGGGCGCGGACTTCATCGACTCGTACCTGGACGAACTGAACGAGAACGGCATCCGCGTCAGCCACCTGGGCGGCACGGACCGCCTCCCGATCTGGCTGCGCCGCCGCGTGCGCAAGGCGGTGGAGGCCACCTCGCAGAACGACCGCATGCTGGTGAACCTCGCCTTCTCCTATGGCGGGCGCGCCGACATTGTGGACGCCGTGAAGCGCCTGGTGGCGGACGGCGTGCGCCCGGGCGACATCACGGAAGAGGCCATCGAGGCGCGCCTGGCGACGGCCGGGATGCCGGACGTGGACCTGCTGATCCGCACCGGCGGCGACCAGCGCATCTCCAACTTCATGGTCTGGCAGTCCAACTACGCGGAGTTGTACTTCACCCCCACCTTCTGGCCGGACTTCGGCACCGAGGCGGTGGACGCCGCGCTGCTGGAGTACGCGCACCGCAACCGCCGCTTCGGACTCGTGAAGCCCGACCTGGACGCCAACGGCTCCGAGGACAACGGACTGGCCGAGTAGCCCCCGTGCGGCGACCACCATGCTGAAGCAACGCCTGGCGGTCGCGGCGATCGGCATCCCCCTGCTGGCGGGACTCCTCGCGCTGCCGGAGCCGTTCTTCGCCGCCGTGGTCGCGCTCCTCCTGGCCGTCGCCACCTTCGAGATGATCCGCGCGCTGGTGCCTGACCTGGCGCTGAGCCTGCCGCTCTCCGCCGGGGTGACCACGGCGCTGTTCGTCGCAATCGCCCGGCAGGAGCCCGGGCTGCCGTGGTGGGGGCTGCTGGCCGTCACGGCCATCGCGCTCGCCATGATCCTGCGGCCCACCTCGCGGTTATCGAACTCGATCGGCGGGTGGTGGATCACGGCGGTGCTCTACGTGGCGGTGCTCGGGGCGCACCTGGTGATGCTGCGCCTGGAGCCGCACGGGCAGGCGTGGCTCGTGCTCCTCCTCGTCAGCACCTTCACCACCGACACCGGCGCGTATGCCGCCGGACGGCTCCTCGGCCGGCACCGCCTCGCCCCGGCCATCTCGCCGAACAAGACATGGGAGGGCGCGGCGGGCGGACTGCTGTTCGGCGCGGCGGGCGGCCTCGCCGTGCTGTTCGGGCCGACCGACCTCTCGCTGGAGTCGGTGGGCGTTGCGCTGGTCGCCCTGCTGCTG
>CAYTRA010000347.1:0-3022 GCA_964439675.1 uncultured Dehalococcoidaceae bacterium | reverse complement strand
CCCACTTCTCCTTCTTGTACGCGGCCGGGATCTCGGCGGCGGAGGAGGGGAGGTCACGAATGTGGCCGATCGAGGACTCGACGACATAACCATCGCCGAGGAACTGGCTGATGGTGCGGGCCTTGGCGGGGGACTCCACGATCACCAGGCGGCGCGGCTCGCCGTTGGTAGCCCTCGCGGAGGAGCGCCGACGGGTGCTGGTGGAGCGGGTCCTGGTGGCGGCGTCAGAAGTCACGACGCGCGGCCGTCCTCTTCGCTGGCGGACGTGGGGAGGTCGTAAGCAGCCTCGTCTTCGCGGACGCGGGCAAAGTTCATGCCCCCTACGTCGCGTACTAGTCCTTTGAGTTCAAGAAGCGCGAGCGTACCGGACACGATTGCTGGGGCCAAACCGGATTTGCGTGCTACTTCGTCGATGTGCTGGGGCTCACGGGTGAGTGTGGCCATCAGCGCGCGCTCGTCATCCGACTCTGGAGGCGAGGCGCGTCCGAAGTCCAGTTGAGAGCCAACTTGCGTCAGGTTCAAGGCTTCCAGGATGTCCTGCGCGCTGGTCACCGGCATCGCGCCGTCCCGGATCAGGGCCAGCGGACCCCGTGACTGCGGCGAGAAGATCGATCCGGGCACGGCAAAGACGTCACGGTTCTGCTCCATCGCAAACCGCGAGGTGATCATCGATCCGGACTTGTGGTCGCCCTCGATGATCAGGGTGCCCAGCGACAGGCCGGACAGGATGCGGTTGCGTCGAGGGAAGAAGTCAGCGCGCGGCTTCGTGCCGAGCGGGTAGTCCGAGACCACGGCGCCGCGCTCTGCTATCTCGTCCGCCAGCCGGCGGTTCTCCGGCGGGTAGATCGTGTCCAGCCCGTTCGCCAGCACCGCCACCGTGCGCCCGCCGGTATCGAGGGCAGTCCGATGCGCGATGGTGTCGACGCCCCTCGCGAGTCCCGAGACGACCGTGACGGAGCTCGCCGCCAGTCCGCGTGTCAGTTCGGTAGCCGCCTGCCGCCCGTAGGCCGTCGCCCGGCGCGTGCCGACGACGGCGACGCTCCACTCGTCCTCCGGGCGCCACTCGCCGCGCACGTACAGGACGGGCGGGCAGTCATCGATCTCGCGGAGGCGAGAGGGATACGCCTCGTCCGTGCGGGCGAGGGCGCGGACGCCGGCCTTCGCCATGCGCTCCATCTCCGCGTCCGGGTCCACCTCGCTCCGGGCGCGGCGGATGGCCTGAGCCGTGCGGACGTCCAGGCCCGCGTCCACCAGTTCGCCCTCGGATGCGCGCCACGCCGCCTCCATGGAGGGGAACGCGCGCTCCAGGAGGGCGAAGCGCACGCTGCCCAGGCGGTGCACGCGGTGGAGCGCGACACGGTACGGCAGGTCGCCAGAGCCGCCATCGAGGGCGGACGAGGGGATGCTGGTCTGGGTCACGGGCGACAGGTTAGGTGTGACGGTCAATCTGAGGCGCGACCCTGTGTCACTCAGGCAGCGTCAAAATGGGCCGCCGTCAGGAGCGTCAGACTGCCTCCGCGTGTTCCGCAGAGGGCTCTGGCTCCGGGATGCTGCGGTCGCGTTGGACGTTCACCTTCTTGATGCGGCGGCCCAGGATGGACATCACCTTCAGCCGCACGGCCGTCGCGTCCTCCTCGAGGTCCTCGATGGCCGGGACCACCACCTCGTCGCCCGGGACGGCGAGGCGGCCGAGTTCGGTGACGATGAGGCCGCCCACGGTGTCGAAGTCGTCCGAGTGGATCTCCGTCCGGAAGACCTCGTTCAACTCGTCGATTGGGAGGCTGGCGTCCACGATCACCTCGTCCTCCGAGACGTGCTGAACGTCCACGGCGGCGGTGTCGTACTCGTCCTCGATCTCGCCCACGATCTCCTCGACGAGATCCTCCACGGTGATGACGCCGGCGGTGCCGCCGTACTCGTCCACCACGATGGCCATGTGGACCTTCTCCCGCCGGAGATCCGCCAGGAGTTCGTTCGCGCGCTTCGTCTCCGGCACCACGTACGGAGGCCGCGCGATGTCCGCGAGGTTGGGCGTGACGTTGCCGTTCTGGACGTAGGCCAGCAGGTCCTTCGCGTAGATGACGCCCACGATGCGGTCCAGGGAGTCCTCGTACAGGGGGATGCGGCTGTAGCCGGACCGGGAGATCAGGCGCATGACGTCTCCGAAGGAGGCCTCCGTGGACACGCAGGTCACGTCCGTCCGGGGGGTCATCAGTTCGCGCACGGTCTGGTCGGACATCTCCAGGACGCCACGGATCATGCGGCGTTCCTCGATGAGGACGGCCTCCTCGTCGACGGCCTCCAGCGTGCCCACCAGTTCCTCAGCCGGGTCGATGCGTTCCGAAGTGCCGGTCAGGCCCAGCGCCCGCATGGGCACCGTGATGGGGGCGCTGAGCAGCCACGAGAGCGGGCGCAGCAGCAGTTGGAGCACGCGAACCGGGCCACCGAGGCGGGCCGCCGCAGCGTCCGGGTGGGAGAGCGCCAGGATGCGGGCGGCGCTGCGCACCAGGCTTGCCGCCAGCAGCGCCACCGCGCCGCCGAGGAGCGCTCGACGCCAGTCCACGCCGTCAAAGAACACGACGAGGGTTATGGCCATGGTGGTGACCACCAGGGTGGAGCCAGTGCGGAGGTGGCGCAGGATGCGCTGCCGTTCCCGGACGTAGGTACGGAGAAGCGGAGTCAGGCCGAGCGTGTCCGCGCCCAGCAGGCGCCGCCGCGCGATCGAGATGACGTTCGCTTCAGCGGCCGCAATGACCGCCAGCAGGAGGCCGGCGGCGAACAGGATGATGAGAGAGACCAGTGAGACGGTATCCAAAACCAGGAGGGCGCAGGGCCACGGGCTGCCTACGCCGCCTAACCTCCTTCAGTCCCGGGCCGCTCGATGGCGGGCACACCCATGACCAGGGCTCCGTCCGGGACATCGCGCGTGACCACCGATCCGCCGGCGGTGCGCGCTCCTGCTCCAATGCGGACCGGCGCGATCAGCACCGTCCCGCTCCCGATCGAGGCGCCCGCGCCGATC
>CAYTRA010000346.1:0-3024 GCA_964439675.1 uncultured Dehalococcoidaceae bacterium | reverse complement strand
CGAGGGGCTCCACGCCTACCTCGACGGCAGCCTCGCCGATCTGGCGCCAGGTCGCAGGATCGAGGTCGATGCCGGTCTGGAGGCGGATGGCCATGCGGCGGCGTTCGGGCTCACCGGCGGTGAGGATCTCCTCGTGGCCCGGGGCGTACGGGGGTTGCTTGTCGAAGGCGACCAGGGCATCGAACGCGCGCTGGAAGTCCTCGATGGGGAGGAAGCGCGAGATGTCGAGGGCGATGAGCCAGACGCCGTTGCTGCCGCGCGGACCGTCCTCGGCTGTTCCGGCGCCGGAGAGGATGCCACTCATCGCCTCCATCGCGAGGTTCAGCCCGAAGCCCTTGTATCCGCTGAACGGCCCGCCGAGGGGTAGCAGCGCGCCGAGACCCTCAACGTCACCGGTGCCGTAGAAGTCGCGGGCATCGTTGGTGGACTCGCCGTTCGCGTCCAGGATCCAGCCGTCCGGGACTGGCTTCTCCGCGTTCACCGCCACCTTGAGTTTGCCCTCCGCCACCACGGAGGTCGCCATGTCTAGCACGAAGGGCTCGGCGGGGTTGCCGGAGGGCATCGCGATCATCAGCGGGCTGGTGCCGTTGCGGCGGGTGGAGCCGCCGAACGCCGCGGTGAGGCGGCCGCCGGGCGAGTTCACGCCGCCCATGGCCAGCATGCCGGCCTCGACTGCCTGTTCGCCGTAGGCGCCGACACGGCCGATGTGCCCGGCGTTGAAGCAGGAGACGAACCCGACGCCGGTCTCCCTCGCCTTCTCGATCGCGAGGTCCATGGCGCGGATGGCGATGGGCTGGCCGAAGTTCCACCCGCCGTCGATGACTGCCATCGAAGGCGCCTCGCGGACGACGGTCAGAGGCGCGCCCGGCTTCAGCAGCCCGTTCTTCACGGAGTTCACGTAGCCTAGCGTGCGGATCACTCCGTGCGAGTCATGCCCTCGCAGGTTGGAGCCGACGAGGTGCTCCGCAACCTGGTGCGCCTCCTTCTCCGGCGCGCCGGCGCCGAGGAAGATGCGGGTCACGTACTCCGTGAGCGTCGTCGCGTCGATCGTCGGCATCGGTACGCCTCGGGTCTCGCTACGCCTCGGGCTCCGCCTTCGGGACGCCGGTGTCGCCGCGCGCGGCGGCGAGGTCAGCGCCGGCCTTGGCGCGCATGAAGCCGACCTCCGAGCCGAGCGTGACCATCTGGAAGCCGGCCTGCAGCCACTTCTTCGTGAACTCCAGCGATCCGGTGTGGATGCCCGGCGCGACGTTGTGGCGCTTGCACGCCTCGAGGATCTCGAGGCACACCTGCTGGTGGTGCTCGTCGTGGTTGTCCCCCGTGGGCGTCATGCCGAGGGCGTAGGCGAGGTCGCTCGGTCCGATGTAGGCCGCGTCCACGCCGGGGACCGACAGGATCTCGTCCAGGTTCGCGATGCCCTCTGGCGTCTCGATCATGACGATGACGGCCACCTCGTCGTTGGCGTGGGCCTGGTAGTCAGAGCCGCCGTACAAGGTGGCGCGCGAGGGGCCGGAGGAGCGCCCGCCGGCCGGCGGGTAGGAGGCCGCCCAGACCGCCTGTTCCGCCTCGGCGCGCGTGTTCACCAGCGGCACCACGAGGCCGTACGCGCCGGCGTCCAGCATCTTCATGATGATGCGTGGCTCGTTCCATCCCACCCGGACGAAGGGCGTGGTGTCCGTGGTGGAGATGGCGCGGAGCATCTCGAAGCAATCTTTCTCATCGATGAGGCCGTGCTGCATGTCCACGCAAAGCCAGTCGAACCCGGCATGCGCCATGACCTCCGCGGTGTGCCCGCTGGGAGCGCTCAGCCACGCGCCGATCGTCTGCTTGCCGGCGCGCCAGGCGCGCAGGGTGTTGTTTGGACGCATGCGGGTTCCCTTCGATCCGTGCTCCATCGCGCGAGGCGTGTCGACCGCCTGCTAGACGAGCGTGCGCTTGGGCTTCACCTGGTCGCGGTTGGGGAGCGTGGCCACCGTCGGCCAGCGGCCGTTCATGTAGTCCACCACGGTCTGTCCCACCCGCTCCTTGATGTGGCGGTTGGAGAACTCCGAGTAGAACGCGGAGTGCGGCGTCAATGCCACGTTGTCGAACGCGTACAGCGGCGAGTCCGCCCCCAGGGGCTCGCGCTCGAAGACATCGAGGCCCGCGCCGCCGACGCGGCCCTCGCGCAGCGCCTCGACGAGCGCAGCCTCCTCCACGATCGGCCCGCGGGCGGTGTTCACGAGGATGGCCGTGGGCTTCATCATCGCGAACTGCTCGCGACCGAAGAGGTGGTGCGTCTCCGGCGTTAGCGGCGCGTGGATGGAGACGTGGTCCGCTTCGCGCAGGAGCGCTTCGAGCGAGGGGGCACGTTCCACGCCGTGCTCGGCGAAGGCGGCATCCTCGATGTAGGGGTCGAAGGCGATGACGCGCATGCCGAGGGCCCGGCCGCGCTTCGCCATCTCGCGGGCGATGTTGCCGAACGCCACCAGCCCCAGCGTCTCGTTCGTAAGCGGCGCCGAGGTGGGCAGCGGGACGCCCCGATAAGCGCCCGAGCGGATGGCGCGGTCGTGCGGGACGAGTTTGCGGGCCACGGCCAGCAGGAGCATGAGGGCGTGGTTGGCGACTTCCGGCTGGCAGAAGTCCGGGTAATGCGCGACGACCACGCCATGGTCCGTGGCCGCCTGCATGTCCAGCGAGTCCAACCCCACGCCGTACCGGATGATCAACTCGAGGCGCGGCAGCCGCTCCAGCAGCGGTCCATCGATGCGCGCACCACCGACGATGGCGTGCCCTTCTTCGTCATGGAGCTCGTCAAGGGCGTTCCCATCACGGACTACTGCGACCGCGAAGGGCTCAGCCTTTCCGAGCGGTTGGAGCTCTTCGTGCTCGTCTGCCGTGCCGTTCAGCATGCCCACCAGAAGGGGGTCATCCACCGCGACCTCAAGCCGTCGAATATCCTGGTGACCCTCATCGACGGGGCGGCCGTGCCGAAGGTCATCGACTTCGGCATCGCCAAGGCCACGGGCCCGGCCCTCACGGAGA
>CAYTRA010000345.1:0-3031 GCA_964439675.1 uncultured Dehalococcoidaceae bacterium | reverse complement strand
GACTGGCACCTGGGCCGCACCATCCGAGGCCGCTCGCGCGTCCCAGAGTTCGAGGCGGTCCTGGACGAGGTCTGCGGCATAGCCATCGACGAGGGTGTGGACGTCTTCCTCGTCGCCGGCGACATCTGGGACACCATGAGCCCAGCGCCGGACGCGGACAGGCTGCTCTACGCCGCGCTGCGGCGACTCGTCGAGGCGAAGATCGACGTCGTGCTGGTGGCCGGTAACCACGACAACCCGAAGCGCCTCGCGGCCTTCGCGAACCTCGCGGACCTCCTCGGCGTGCACGTGCAGCACACGGTCCGACGCTGGGACGCCGGCGGCACGCTCCGCATCGAGCGCGGAGGCGAGACGATGTGCATCGCCGCCGTCCCGTGGGTGCCGGAGGGCCGAGCGCTGAAGGCCGACGAGATCCTGGGCCCGGAGTTCGAGTCGTTCCAGCAGTACGCGGACTTCGTGGACCGCATCTACCGGCAGGCCACCCAGGGCTTCCAGGCGGGCGCGATCAACGTCTTCGCCTCCCACGTCTTCGTGGACGGCGCCAGCATCTCGCTCCTCGATGGCTCGGAGCGGCGGCTGCATATTGGGCAGACGTATGCCGTGGCGCCATCGGTGCTGCCGGGGCACGCCCAGTACGTGGCGCTGGGGCACGTGCACGAGCCGCAGGTGGTGCTGGGCGCGCCCAACAATGCCGCCATGTACTCCGGCTCGCTCCTGCAACTCGACTTCGGCGAGCGCAACCAGCAGAAGATCGTGCGCGTCGTGGACCTCGCCCCCGGGCGCCCTCCACAGGTGCGCGACGTGCCGCTGACCACCGGTCGGCGCCTCGCCGAGGTGCGCGGTACGTTCGAGGAGGTCGTGGCGCACGGCGCGGCGCTGGGCGGCGACGTGTACCTGCGGTCGGTGGTCACCATCCCGCGCCCGGAGCCGGGCTTGGCCCAGCGCATCCGCGAGGCGCTCCCGAACTGCGTGGACGTGCGCGTCGACGCCCTCGAAGCACCCGAGGAGCGCGAGACCGTGCCGCTGGCCACGCTGACGCCGCAAGACCTCTTCGTCCGCTACTACGAGCGGCAGCACGGCGCGCCTCCGAAGCAGGAACTGCTGGCCCTTTTCCGGGAGGTACTGGAGGAGGCGACGGCTTCCCAATGAGGGCAAACCGATGAAGCCGGTACGCCTGGAAGTGCGCGGGTTCACCGCCTTCCGCGAGCCGACGTGCGTCGAGTTCGAGGGGCGACGGCTGTTCGTCATCACCGGCCCTACAGGGGCGGGGAAGTCCTCGCTGCTGGACGCGATGATGTGGGCGCTGTACGGCCAGGTGCCCCGTGTGGGCCGAGGCGTGAAGGAACTGATCTCCCAGGGCGAGCGGGAGATGTCCGTCCTCTTCGAGTTCACCGTCCGCGGCCAGCCATACCGCGTCGCGCGGCGCTTCCCCGCCACCAACTCGACACGCCTCGAACGGCTGGTCAAGGACCAGTGGGTGCCGGTGGCGGACAAGGCGACGGAGGTGACGAAGGGTGTGGAGTCCATCCTGGGCATGGACTACCAGACGTTCACGCGCGCCATCGTCCTGCCGCAGGGCCAGTTCGACTCCTTCCTCAAGGGCGACGCGAAGGACCGTCGGGCGATCCTGAGCCAGTTGATCGGGCTCGGCATCTACCAGGAGGCCGCCGCCATCGCCCGCGCACGGGCATCCTCCAGCCGCACGCGCGCCGAGGCGATCCGTGCGCAACTGGAGCAGCTGCAGTTCGCTACCCCCGAGCGCATCGAGGTCCTCCGCAGCGCCATCGGTGACCTCGAGCGCGAGGAGGCGACGCTGGCCGCCCGGCGGAAGTCGCTGGTCTCGCTGCGCGAACTGGCCACCGAGGAGCGCGAGCGCCGCACCGCGTACGACTCCGCCGCTCGTGCGTCCGAGGAAGCCACGCGGGAACTCCAGGCCGCGGAGGAAGCACTCAAGCAGTACACGAAGCGGGCACAGGACGGCCGCCAGGCCGTCGAGCGCGCCGAGAAGGACCGCAGCGCGCTCTCGTACGACCGCGAGGCACACGACCGGCTGAAGGCGCAGGTGACGCTCCTCGACCAGCGTGAGGCGGCCGAGGCCGCGCTCGTCGCCGCGAAGCAGGAGGCGGAGACTGCCCGGGTCGCCGTTGCCGCGGCAACGGAGGTCCTCGGCGCTGCGAACGCTTCCCTCGAGTCCGCCAAGGCCGAGGCGTCCACGGCCACCCTCGCCGAGACCGCGGCGACCAGGGACCTCGCAGCCGTGGCTGGCCGCGCGCTGCGAGCCCGCACGCAGGCGGAGGAGGCGCTGGCGACGCTCGAACAGAAGGCCGCCGACCTCGATGCCTCCGCCCGCGCCGCCGAGCAGCGCGTGCGCGACCTCGATGCCCTCGCCGCCGCGGCGCAGGAGGCTTCGCGCGACGTCGAGGCGGCGACACGCCACGCCGAGCGCGCGGCGCAGGAGACGGAGGCCGCGCGCAAGGCCTCGGAGGTGGCTGGTGCGGCTCGAGATGACGCCGTCACCGCCGCCGAGGAGGCCCGGGCCGCCCTCGACCATGCGCGCATGGAGGATGCTGCCTCGGCGATCCGGTCGGGCTTGAAGGTCGGGGACCCGTGCCCCGTGTGTGGCGAGCCGATCGCGAAGGTCTCGCGTCACAAGGCGACGGATCTCGCGAAGGCGCAGAAGGTGCTCGACGCGGCCGAGCGAGCGTTGGCTGACGCACGCACTCGCGCGGAGCAGGAGGCCGCCCGGGCTGCCTCGGCGGCTGCGCGCGCGGAGGAGGCCGAGCGCGCGAGGGCAGCCGCGGAGGCGCGGCTCGCGGCCCTCGGGAAGCAGGCGGACGAACTCGGCGCGTCGCTCGATACTCTCGACGCCGCCATGAAGGCGGCGCGTTCGGAAGCGACCGCGGCTTCCGAGGCCGTGACGACCGCGCGTACGGAAGCGACCGCACAACGCGAGACCGTGCAGGCCTTACGGGATGCCCTCGCGCGGGTGCCGGAGGCCGTCGAACTCGCCGAGGCGAAGCGCGGGAGCGCC
>CAYTRA010000344.1:0-3037 GCA_964439675.1 uncultured Dehalococcoidaceae bacterium | reverse complement strand
CTCCGCGAGTGCGGCCAGCAGCAGGAGTACCTGCGGCTGCACATAGTGGAAGCCGTCTACGACCTCTGACAGCGCCCTCAGGTCGCCCTCGGACACGCCGGCGGCGTGGAGGTCGCCCCGGGTGAGGACGGGCTCGTAGACCTGTTCCACGGCATCCAGCGCCATGTCCGTCATGTAGAGCGCACTGCCGAGGAAGCCCGCCGTGTCGACCGACGACGCGACTCGCGGCCACACGGCCTCCAGGTAGCCTTCCGCCTCGCCGAGGCGTGCGAGCGGCTCCGGCAGGTACGGCGAGCGCAGGCGCTCCTGGATCTCCGCGAGCACCGTCGAGGCCGGCGCGCTCATCGCCGCCCTCCGCCGATGATGCGCTGCCACCAGGACGGGCGACGCCGCTCGCGGATCGCCCGCGTGGCCTCGGTCGTGCCGACGATGACCGTGCTGCGCCAGTCGCGCAGCGAGGGGGCTCTGTCGCCCTCGCGCTGCCGGACGCGTTCCGGCAACTGCCGCGGCGGCTCGAAGCGCTCGAAGGGACGCCAGCCCTCGCGGTCTCGGATCCACACCTCGCGGCCGGCGGCGCGCACGAGCGCGAGGCCCCCGGCGATGTCCCACACCTTCGGTCCCCAGAACGGCGCTGAGACGAAGATCCCGGCCGCGACGAACGCGGCTTCCACGGCGATGGAGCCGGTCACGCGGTGGTCCCACAACTTCGTCCCGGCCGGCGACCCGCCAGGCGCCGCGGCCAGCGTGCGCCGCACGCGCGTCGCGCGCTCCGGGCTGACCTCGACGCCATCGAGGCGGAGCGAGCCGCCCTCGCGGGCGTGGTAGACGCCGGCGCGGAGGGCATGCGTGCTGGCGCACCATACCGCGCCCACCACGGGGCAGCCGTAGTGCAGCACGCCAATCGAGACCGCGAAGAGCGGGTAGCCGTTGACGAAGTTGGCGGTGCCGTCCACCGGATCGACCACCCACAACCACTCGACATCCGCGGGCGGGTGCGAGTCCCCCTCCTCGCCGAGGATCGCGTGGTCCGGGAACGCCTCGGTGACGCGGGCCTGCACGGAGGCCTCGACCGCCCGGTCGACCTCGGAGACGGGGTCGTGGTCCTGTTCCTTGCCGGCCGCATCCGGCTTGTAGTCCACGATGATCTCGCGTGTGAGGGCCTCCGCCGCCACCTGCCCCGACTCCCGCGCGAGGGCTACCGCGAGCGCCTCGATGCGCTCCAGCAGCACCGGATCCGGTGCCGGGCGGCCACCCTCGACAGCGGTCATCGCAGGCCAATCATTCGACGCGGGTCCCGAAGTCCGTGCCCAGCCTCAGGATGCGCCCGCGCTGGTGGCGGACGAGGTCCTGGCGCGACGTGTAGGCCGCGACCACCTCGGCGGGCGCATGGGCCGAGGCGGGACGAGCGCAGCGGTACCAGAGGGCCATGGTGGGGAAGGCGAACCAGGTGGTGATCTCGTTCGAGGGGCCCATCATGTTATGTCCGATTGCGAGGCCCCGGCCGCCCTGGGACTCCAGCCACGGCCACACCGTCTCCATGGAGACGCGGATGAACTCCTCCTGCCGGCCATCCTCGATAGCCAGGGTGCGCTCCGAGATGATCGAGCCCCGGCCGAAGGTGGCGGGCATGGCGGCCAGGTCCTGCCCCGCCTGCCGGGCGAAGGGGCGGTGGCGGGTCGTCTGGGGGAAGACCTCGTACGGACTAGCGCTGGAGTTGGAAATGAGGGCGTTCCGGTCCGCGAAGACGGAGCGGAGGTCCTTCGTCTCCTCCATGATGCGCGCGTCCTGGTAGTAGGCGCCCTGCCGTTCGCGGGTGGCCTCCCAGTGGTCGAAGTCCTCGTACATCGTGTGCGTGACCAGCGGCTCGCTGGAGGCGCCGAAGGCCCACGAGCCAAAGGCGACCATGGGCGCGCCGAAGTGGAGGAAGGTGGGCCAGAGTCCCTCGCGGCTCTGACGCTCGAACTCGGCGCGTTGCTCGCGCGGCACGGTGAACTCGCGCTGGACGAGGATCATGCGGCCTCCCGACTCCTACCCCTGTTCGTCCCAGCATATCGCCGCGTCCGATCTCGTTCCGGGCCTCATGACGAGGACTGCACCCGCGCGCAGGTTCCGCTAGCCTCCATCCATGTCACGACACAGCCCGGACGAGCAGTGGCTCGAGTCCACTGAGGGCGACCTGGACCCGGACTTGACGGAGGAGGCCGGCTACGCCGGCTGGGATCCGCCCGCCCACCGAGACTGGTGGCCCACCATCGCGAAGGTGGTCGGCGTGTCGCTCCTCGCGGCGTTCTTGCTCGCCGCGATCCTGCCGGCGATCACGTAACCGCCGACGCCTGGAGGCCGCGTGCCGCCAGAGGATCGCCGCAGCCCGTGGCGGCGGGTAGAATCGGCGTCTCCCCGACAACCGCGACCGTGAGTGACCCCTGAGTGACTGGGAGCGCGCTATCGCAGCCCGATCGGCCCTCCCGCGCAGCGCGACCATCGACGCACCCGGTGCGCCCTCGTACGGGGGCGGGGCGGCGGACTTGCGCGGGCAGGCGACGGCAGCGCGGCCCTTCGTGAAGTGGGCCGGGGGCAAGACCCAGTTGCTTGACGCCCTCATCGAGCGCGCCCCCCGCGAGGTGGACACCTACTACGAGACGTTCCTGGGCGGCGGGGCCATGTTCTTCCGCCTCATGTCCGACCCGGACCTCGCCCCGCGTCGTGCCGTCCTCAACGACCTGAACCGCGACCTGGTGACGGTCTACGAGGTGGTCCGCGACGAAGCCGAGCACCTCATCGAGCACCTCGGCGCCGTCGCGGAGCGCTACCTGGACGCGGACGAGGACGAGCGCGCCACCCTCTACTACGAGGAGCGCAGCCGCCGTCCGGAGGGCCCGGTGGACCTGGCGGCGCGGTTCATCTTCCTCAACAAGACCTGCTTCAACGGCCTCTACCGCGTGAACCGCAAGGGCCAGTTCAACGTCCCCCACGGCCGCTACCGCACCCCCCGCATCCTGGACGAGCAGGCGCTGCGAGACGCCTCGGCGGCGCTGCG
>CAYTRA010000343.1:0-3055 GCA_964439675.1 uncultured Dehalococcoidaceae bacterium | reverse complement strand
CCAGGCCCTCGATGATCGCGGTCTTGCCGACGCCGGCCTCCCCGATGAGCACCGGGTTGTTCTTGGTGCGGCGGTGCAGCACCTGCATGACACGGGCGACCTCGACGTCCCGGCCGATGACGGGGTCCAGTTCACCCTGCCGGGCGAACTCGGTCAGGTCGCGCGCCCACTTGGTCAGGGCCTGGTAGTTGGACTCCGCCGTGGGCGAGTCGACCCGGGCGGAGCCGCGCACCTGGCGCAGCGCCCCGTAAATGCGCTCCTTGGTGATCTCGAACTCGCGCATGATCGCGGCGGCCTCGCCGTCGCGGGCGTCCGCGATGGCGATGAGGAGGTGCTCCACGCCGACGTACTCGTCCTTCAGGCGGGCGGCCTCGTTGTTGGCGGCCTCCAGCATCTGGACGATGCGGGGGGTGGTGTAGATCTGCACCACGTCCTGCTGCAGGCGCGGGGAGCGATCGAGGCGTTCCTTGATCGCCCTCGCGAGGGCGTCCACGTCCACGCCCATCTTGTTCATGACGTCACGCGCCAGGCCGTCCCGGCGCTGCACGAGGGCAAAGAAGACGTGTTCCACGTCCCATTGCGCGTGCCGCTGCTCGCGCACGAGTTGCTGGCTGGCGGCCAGCACTTCCTGCGCCTGCTCAGTGAATCGGTCCTGTCGCATCATCGGGCGTTACCTCCACCCTGTGCGTTGCCTCTGTCGTTCGCACGCTGTCCGAGTTCCGCCCGTGTGCGCTGCAGTTCCTGCCGCGTGTGGGCCAGTTCTCGCTGTAGTTCTTCCACCTGCCGCGAGAGCCGGAGGATGACCTCCACCCCGGCGAGGTTCACGCCGAGGTCGTTGACCAGGCGCACCACCTGCTGGAGCCGCTCCACGTCCCGATAGGAAAAGAGCCGCGTGTTGCCCTGAGAGCGGGCGGGCTGCACGAGGCCGATGCGCTCGTAGGAGCGGATGGTCTGCTGGTGCAGCCCGACCATTCGAGACACCACGCTGATCTGGAAGACGGGCTCGTCGTGACGGATGCCGGAGGGCGTGCCGCCTCGATCCGTGCGCTCGTCCCCCATCCGTTCGTTTCGGGGCCGTTCGTTTCGGGGCCGTTCGTTCATGATCCGTTCGTTCACTGGGCCGCCTCACCTTCGGCAGGGGTGCTGGAGGTGGACGCGTCCCGCAACTGCTCGAAGAGCCGGCGGTGCTCCTCGGTGATGGGGTCCGGCAACACCAGCCGCGCCTTCGCGTACAGGTCGCCGTAGCCACCGCTGGTCCGGGGCATGCCCTGGCCGGCGAGGCGGAACACCTTGCCGCCCTGCGTGCCGGCGGGCACCTTCAGGGCGAGCGTCTTGCCCTTCAACGTGGGCACGCGCGCCTCGCCGCCGAGGGCTGCCTCCGCCACCGGCACGTCCACGTCGACGTAGAGGTCATCGCCTCGACGTTCGAAGCGGCGGTGCGAGGCGACGGCGACGCGCAGGAACAGGTCGCCGCTCGCGCCGCCGTTGGCGCCGGGCGCCCCCTGCCCGCCGAGGCGGATGCGCTGACCGTCCCGCACGCCCGCCGGCACGTTCACCTCGACGCGGCGCAGCGGGGCAGCGACACCGGTGCCGCGGCAGACGTGGCAGGTCGCGTTCGCGATCTGCCCGGTGCCGCCGCAGACGCGACACGGCTCCTCGCCGGCGCGCACCTCGATGGTGCGCGTGGTGCCGGCGTAGGCCTCCTCCAGGCTCACGCGCACCTCGGCCTCCGCGTCGCGGCCGCGCTGGCGGCCGGCGGCGCGACGGAACAGGGAGTCGAAGATGCCGCCGCCGCCACCACCGGCGCCGCGGGGGCCCGCCCCGCCGCCGAAGAGGTCGCCGAGGTCGATGTCTCCGAGGTCCTCCGACGAGAAGCGGAACGAACCGTTGCCGCCGCCGAAGCCGCCCGGGCCACCGAAGCCGGCGCCCTGGCGCCTTCGCATCTCCTCGATCTGGTCGGCGTGCATCCACTGGTCGCCGTACTGGTCGTACTTCTTGCGCTTGTCCGGGTCGGACAGCACCTCGTACGCAGCGTTGATCTGCTTGAACTTCGCTTCCGCCTCGGCGTTGCCGGGATTCACGTCCGGGTGCCACTGGCGCGCGAGGCGCCGGTAGGCGGAGCGGATCTCCTTGTCGGAGGCTCCTCGCTTCACGCCCAGCACCGAATAGAAGTCGGTGGCACGTCCAGAAGTTCCAGAAGTCATGTCCTGAGTCTACAGGATGTTGATTGTCTCGGCAGGCTCAAATCTGAGTGAGTCTCGCTCATATCTGTTGACGCGTGCCCCGCCGCGTGTCCATACTACGGGTGCCGAGACTCCCGGGAACTCCAACCCCGGCACTCCAGCCCCGGCACAGACCAGTCTGATCATTGGCCGGCCTCGCGCCTCCCCGTCATCCCCTCGACGCGCGCGCGTGGTCGAGACAGAAGAGAAGGAGAAGCAGATGGCTAACACCGACCTGGTCCGTCGCGATCCCTTCATGGCCCCATTCCGCCAGGTCATGGACCGGTTCTTCGACGACCCATTCTTCCGGAACGCCTTCCCCAGCATGGGCTCCCCGATGGGTGAGGACGGCGACCTTGCGCTGGACGTCTTCGAGAAGGACGGCGCCCTGGTCGTTGAGGCTTCCCTGCCGGGCTACAAGAAGGAGGACGTGGACGTGCAGCTGCACGAGGGCGTCCTGTCGATCAAGGCCCAGCGGTCGGATGAGCACGAAGAGGGCGAGAAGGGCGGGCGCTACTACCGCCGCGAACGCTCCTGGGGCTCCATGAGCCGCCGCGTCGCGCTCCCCGGCATCGTGGCGGACTCGAACGTGGACGCTGAACTGAAGAATGGCGTCCTGCGGCTGACGATCCCGCTGCCCGAGAAGCCCACGCCGAAGCAGATCGAGATCAAGGGCGAGTAACCCCGCACGCCCTGGGTCTGACTAGAGCCCCCGTCCACCCTCGCGATCCCCTCCCGGCGAGTGGTGGCGGGGGCTTCTTCGTGCCTGCGGGGGTTGGGGGACCGGGAGATCGGGGGCGCTCGATGCGCCGGGGGTGGGGAGTATCTGAGGG
>CAYTRA010000342.1:0-3064 GCA_964439675.1 uncultured Dehalococcoidaceae bacterium | reverse complement strand
GCCCATCACGAGCGCGTGTAAGCACGTCTCGATGCGGGAGGTTGCGAGGGTTCCGATACGCCCTCCGTCAGTCGTTCACGGCCCGCCTGTCGCCCCTGCTCGTGGACTCCGGAACGCTGGGTACGGCGCTCACGTGCCGCACACGCAATCAGCCGCGGGGTCCACTCTGGGGGGAAGCACATGAATCGCCTCACACTCGCGCTCGGTGTCTGGCTCACCTCGATCCTGCTCATCGCCGGCTGCGCCGACGACGGCAACGGCGGCGACGACCTGGGGCTGGACGACACCGGCAGCAACGGGTCCAGCCTCGAAGGCGGCGGGGACGACGACGCCGACGACACCGGAGGAGCGGCCACCCTGACGCCGACGGCCACCCTCGACGACGACGATGATGACGATGACGCCAACGGCGACGATGCAGACGACGATGACGCGGACGACGACGGGGCCGCCACCGGCGGCCGGCTCGAAGTCGAGATAGACGACGACTCGATCGACGACCAGCAGGTTCCCGTCGGCACCACCGTGGTCTGGGTGAACGATGACGACGAGGTGCACTTCCTCACCAGCGAGGACGGCACCATCGACTCCGGCGAGATTGCGCCCGGCGCCACGTTCGAGCACACGTTCGCCGAGGCGGGCACGTACACCCTGCTCCTGGACGACGGCGCGAGCACTGCGGAGGTCACCGTCGGCTCGTCCTGACGGTAGACCTGCCCTCGAACCCCGCGAGAGGCCGCCCGATGGGCGGCCTCTTCTTATGTCCGCTCCTCTGTCCGCACGGCACTGTAAGAAATCCACCAATCAGCCGTTGAACGTACAACTATATGCGCGAGCGTGATGCGCGCATTCGGGCTCCCACCCGCCCGAAAGAAGGTGCGAGATGAAGCGACACGTCCTGGTACTGACCGCCGCGCTGGCCCTCGGCGCCCTCGCGGTCGCATGCAACGACGACTCTGATGGTGGCGACACTGACACCGAGGCGACAACGACCTCGACGGCTACGACCACCGAGGCGACAACAGCCACCGAGAGTACGGCGGCCACGGCGACGGCGACGGTCACGGCCACAGCCACCGCAACAACCGCGGCGACCTCGACAGCCACGGCGACCGAGAGCGCATCGAGCGGCAGCTCCGGCGAGACGATCCAGGCTCCCATCGTCGGGTTCGCGCTACCGAGCCTGACCGTGGCCGTGGGCGACACCGTGGTGTGGTCGAACCAGGACGGCGTACCGCACACCGCCACGGCGGACGATGGCACGTTCTCTTCCGGCAGCATCCAGGGCGGCACCTTCAGCCACACCTTCGAGGAAGCTGGCACCTTCTCCTACTTCTGCGAGGTCCACCCGAGCATGACCGGCGAGATCACGGTCTCCTGACCCCTCGCTCTCCCCAGTCGCACCCCGGGCGCTCGCAACCCGCCCGGGGTGCGTCGCGCCCGCCCCGTCCCCCGGCGGAGCCTCATCGAGGCCACCGGGAGCCCGCTCGAAGCCCATCGGAGCCCCTCAGAGCGACAGCGGCGGTGCTATTATTGGCGTGCTCTCGCGGCTCCGCGGGAGCGCACCGCCTCTTCCCCACCCCCTCGGAGGACCGTCCGTGACCGTAGCGATGGCGCTGGCAGTCGCGTACCTGCTTGGCTCTATCCCCACGTCGTACATCGTGGTGCACCTCTTCACGGGCAGAGACGTGCGCACCATCGGCAATGGCAACCCGGGCATGATGAACGTCTGGGACAACGTGGGGCTGCGCCCCGCGATCCTGGTGGGCCTGGGCGACGTCGGGAAGGGCATGGCGGCGGTCGGCGTGGCCTACTGGATGGGCTTCGGCGACCCCATGGCCGTAGTGCTGGCGATCATGGCTGTGCTGGGCCATGACTTCTCGCTCTTCCTGCGCTTCCAGGGCGGCAACGGCACGGCCGCCGCCGTGGGCGGGCTATTCGCCCTCGTCCCGGAGGCAGCGATTCCCTCGGCGCTGCTGGCTGTCGCGGTCTTCGCGGTGGTGCGCAGCAAGCGCCTCGGCGGCATCGCCGGGCTGCTCATGGTGCCGATGCTGGCCTACGCACAGTCCTACCCGGACGTGAAGGTGCTGGGCGTGGTCCTGCTCCTCACCGTGGTGGCCCTCAAGATCATCCGCTTCGAGGGCTTCACCCCCGCTCGCACCAGGCCGCCTCGGTAGTCCGATGACCGCCTTCGACGAAGTGCTGGAGCAGTTCCGGGAGGTCGTGACGGGCCCGCCGGAGGAGGTGCCGCTCGCCCGTGCGGCCCTCGTGGCCGCGCGCTCGGAGTACCCGGACGTCGACGTTGACGGCTACGAGCGCCGCCTACAGGACATCGCCGAGACGCTGGAGCAGCAACTCGCCCGCCCCGGCGTACGCGAGCACCCTCGACGCACCATTCTCACCGTGAACCAGCTCCTCTACCGAGAACTGGGCTTCCGAGGCAACACCGACCACTACGACGACCCTCGGAACCTGTACCTGAACTACGTCCTGGGCGAGCGTCGCGGCATCCCCGTGACCATCGCGATCGTCTACACGGAGGTCTGCCAGCGGGTGGGCCTGGACGTGCAGCCCGTGGGCCTGCCTGGCCACGTCATCTGCCGCTACCGCCCGGATGGCTGGGCCGACGAAGCGGACGAACTGCTGCTGGACGTCTTCTCGTTCGGCCGCCTCATGACGCGGCGCGACTGCCAGATCCTGGTGCGGAACATCTTCGGGTCGCGCGTCGCCTTCAAGGACCACTACCTCGCCAGCCTGCAGCCCCGGCAGGTGCTCCAGCGCCTGCTGCACAACCTGAAGGCGGGCTACCTCCAGCGCGGCGACGAGGACCGTGCGGCGAAGGTCATCGACCTCCTACTGGCCCTCTACCCGTGGGACCTGGACGAGATCCGCGACCGAGGCATGCTCCGTGAACGCCTTGGCGAGGTGGCCCCGGCACTGAGCGACCTGGAGCAGTACGTCCAGTTCCGCCCGGGAGCGCGTGACATTCAGACCGTTGCTGAGACCGTGAAATCCCTCCGCCGCCACGTCCACGACGACACCGCCGAGGCCTGACGCCGCGCCG
>CAYTRA010000341.1:0-3086 GCA_964439675.1 uncultured Dehalococcoidaceae bacterium | reverse complement strand
TTGCCGTCGTGCACCCAGGCGCCGGCCTCAGGCGCACCGGCAATGGCGAGGCCGTCGTAGTAGTCGACGGAGGTGAAGCGCTGGCCGGCGACGACCGTCTCCGGCTCGCCGCCGGGGACCACCGTGGCCAGGCCGTCATCGTGCGCCAGGATGATGCCCAGGGGCTCGTAGGTGCGGCGGCGCATCACCATGCGGGCAGCGCCGTCAGTGCAATCGGTCGGTCGGTCACGTGCTCGCGTCCCCCTCGGTCGCCTCGCGGATCGCCCGCACTGCCTGCACCAGTCGCGGCAGCGCCTCGCCCGAGGGCGCTCGCACGACGACATCTGCGAACGGGCTGAGTGGCGTCTCCTCCGGGTTGACCTCGATGAGCGGCACCCCTCGGCGGACGGCGTCCAGGGGGTACTGCGCGGCCGGGTAGACCACGGCGGACGTGCCAATCGTCATGAAACAGTCGGCCTGGCGAGTCTCCTCGGCACAGCGCAGGAGCGCCTCGCCGGGAATCGGCTCGCCGAACATGACCGTGTCGCTCTTCACGATGCCCTGACACCCCGGCGAAGCGCAACGGGGCGGCAGGTCGTCCGCGTCCACCACGAACTCCGCCTTCGGCCATCGGGCGCCGCAGTGCATGCACCGCATCCAATGGCGGTTGCCGTGGATCTCCGTGATCGAGGTCTGCCCCGCCCGCCGGTGGAGGTCGTCGATGTTTTGCGTGATGAGGTGCGCCACGCGGCCCATCGCTTCGAGTTCCGCAAGCGCGACGTGTCCCGCATTCGGCTGCGCGGCATCGATGGCGGCCGCGAACCCGCCGGTCGCGCTGTCGGCGGACTCCGCGAGGCGCCGCTCCCACCAGCGGCGCGGGTCGGAGGCGAACGTCTCGAACTGGTTCAACGGCGGCTCGCCGTTCACTGTCCACAGGCCGCCATCCCCTCGGAAGGTGGGGATGCCCGACTCCTTGCTCATGCCCGCCCCCGCGAGGACGACCGTGTGCGACGCCCGCGCAACCACGGCCGCCGCGCGCTCGATGGCGGCGTCCAGGGCACGACTGTCCGAGGGCTGTTCGGGTGTCAGGTCTGAGGTCATAGTGCCGCCATCCTACCGAGCACGGTACGTGCGTTGTAGGCGGGCATGGGAGTAGGGACAGATGCGGGCGGACTTAACACTTCGCTCATCCTCCACCGTCCGCGTTAGCGCTCACTCCGCCTACGCTGAGGGGGCATGGACCTCCGCAGAGCAGCCCGGTACGCCACGGTCGCCGCCATCGTCCTGGTGGTGGGTGGCATCTTCGTCGTCCGCGAGGTGCTCCCGGGTGACGCGGAGGGCGATGCGCTGGGGGTGGTGGCTGACGCGCCGAGACCCGCCATTGGCGTCGAGGCGCCGGACTTCGTCCTGGAGATGGCGGGCACCGGCGAACACGTCCGCCTCTCCGACTTCCGAGGCCAGACGGTCATCCTCAACTTCTGGGCCACCTGGTGCGTCCCCTGCCGCACGGAGATGCCGGACCTGCAGGCCGCCTACGAGGACGATGATGTCCTGGTGCTGGCGGTGAACCAGCAGGAGTCGGACGCGGCGGTGGAACGCTTCGTGGACGAGTTCGACCTGTCCTTCCCCGTCATCCTGGACCGCGAGGGCAGCGTGCGAGCCCACTACAACGTGATCGGCCTTCCGGCGACGTTCTTCATCGACCCGGACGGGGTAGTCCGTGCTCGCAACTTTGGGCCGGTCTTCGGCGACATCCTGCCGGAGGGCATCGCCGCCGCGCGGTAGGCGCTGGGTTTCGCCCCACCATCACGCAACCATCGGCGCATCCACCACGTGCGGGGCGCACGTACACTCCCGCACAGCATTCGCGCCCCCCCAGGCGAGTAGCGGGACGGACGCCTTCCGTGCAGGTGGACTTTGCATTCCTGTGTGACGCCGCCACGGAGAGCGGCGGCAAGGTGCACGCGCTGGGCATCGGCTTCGAGCGCATCAGCGTGCGCGCCCTGCCGGCAACCCACCCTCGAGCGGTGGCGGTGGTGCGCTTTGCCTTCACCCGCGCGGACGCCGGCGAGCATCGCTTCCGCGTGCGCGTCTCGGACGCGGACGGCCGCGACATCGCGCCGGCCGTGGAGGGCCAGGTGAACCTCGCGGTCGGCGACGACGCCAGCGGCGGCAAGGCGAACATGATCGTGGACCTGGTGCAACTGGACTTGCGCACCTCCGGCCCCCACGAGGTCAACGTCTCGCTGGACGGCCAGGAGGTGGTCAGCCTGCCGTTCGAGGTGGTGCAGGCATGACCGCGCCGGACCTCGCCGCCTTCGACCTGTCCGCGGAGGTACTGCGCACGCCGCGCCTGGACCTGCTCCCACTGTCGCTCGAGTTCTGCGAAGCAGTCATCGAGGGCGAGCGAGAACGGGCCGCAGCCATCCTCGGCCACCCGCTGGGCGGCTGGCCGGAGGCGCCGGAGTTGGAGTTCGCCTTCCCCACCTACGCCCACAACCTGCGTGCCGACCCCTCGATGGCCGCGTGGCAGGGGCGGGCCATCGTCGTCCGCGAGACGGGCCAGGTGGTGGGCTCCGTGAACCTGAAGGGCCGCCCACGCCTCGGGCGTGTCGAGGTCGGCTACGGCCTCCTCACGGCGTACCGAGGCCACGGCTACGCCCGCGAGGCCGCCCGCGCCACCGTGGCCCGCGCCTTCCGCGACCCCGCCACCCGCGAGGTGATCGCCGTCATCGACCCCGCCAACGCACGGTCCATCCTCGTCGCGGAGTCCCTCGGCATGCGGCGCACGGGCGAACTGTTCTCGGAGCACCCGGGGTCGTACGTGTGGGTTGTGGGGCGGGAGGCGTGGGAGGACTAGCCTGATTGATATGACCATATCAACTGATATGGTTGACATGGTCATACTGATCGGGGGGTTGCCGATGAAGCGTACGGTCTCCGCGGGCGAAGCCCGCAAGCGCCTGGGCGAACTGCTGGAGGGCGTCTACTACCGGGGCGACGAGGTTGTAATCGAGCGCGCCGGAAAGCCCATGGCCGTGGTCATCCCAGCTGCGCAGTACGCCCTGCTATCCGGACGGAAGTCCGAACTCATCGAAGCCATCGAG
>CAYTRA010000340.1:0-3087 GCA_964439675.1 uncultured Dehalococcoidaceae bacterium | reverse complement strand
GGCCGCGGAGAGCTCCTCTGTGATGATGATCATCGGCAGGTCGCCCATGCCGGTCCCGCCGTACTCCTCCGGGATCGAGGAACCAAAGAAGCCCTGCGCGGAGAAGCTCTGCAGGAGGCTGTCCGGCACCAGCAGGTCCTGCCGGTGGATGTCCTGCGCGATGGGCGCGACCTCCGACTTCGCGAAGTCGCGCGCCATGTCGCGCGTGAGCGCCGCCACCTCGTCCTCGAGTTCGACGTTGTTCGCGCCGCCCGCCTCGATCACCTCGCGGCCGATGGCTCGCACGCCCTCGTCGTCCAGGCCGGCGCGGACGAGGTCGCGCACGCTCGCCTCGAAGAGCGGGGCGATGGTGGCGTCCGTCATGCCGAAGTCGTCCCAGGAGACCTCGGCCTGGCTGCGCAGCGCCTGCACCACCTCCGAGGCGTACACGTGCGCCATGCGCTCCTGCAGCGCGTCCGGCTTGCCGGCGGCGCGGATGCGCTCCGTGAACGCGACCAGGTCCTGCGCGGCGCGCACCTGCGTGGCGAGGTAGGCGACCTTCTCCGTCAGCACCTGGTGGTCGTCGATGAGCGCGCCGCCCTCGGTGACCCCGGCGACGTGCTTCAGCACCGCGTCCATCACGCCCTGTGCCGCGTCCACCAGCGTGCGCGCTGCGGCGGCGGGGTTCGTCTCGGTGGTGGTCATAGTCGGTCCCTTCGGTGGGGCGCGGTGTCGAGGTCTCTACGGGCGGCGAGGGATGAGGACGGTGTAGTCCAGGTCCAGCACGACGTTGGGGTGGTATCGCTCGCGGCCGGACTCGTCCGTGACCTTGAACGGCTGCTCCTCGGTGTTCGGGTCGCTGTTCTTCACGCCGACCAACCGCAGGCGCAGGGCGCCCGCGTCTTCGCGGCCAAGGTCGATCGTCTCGAGGACATCGGTCCACGCGAAGAGGGTGTCGCCCGCGAAGGTGGGGTTGCTGTGCGTTCCGCCGTTGAACGCCAGGATGCGCGCCACGTTCTCCAGTCCGTTGAACGAGAGCGCCCGACACATCGAGATAACGTGCCCGCCGTAGATGACGCGCTTGCCGAAGCGCGAGCCCTTCAGCGCGTGGGCGTTGAAGTGGGCGCGCGCGATGTTCTGGTAGAGCCGGGCCGCCATCTGGTGCTCGGCCTCCTCGACGGCGACGCCCTCGATGTGGTGGATGCGCTCGCCGGCCTGGTAGTCCTCCCAGAACCAGCGGCCGCCAGTGACGGAGGCGTCCCAGTTGCGGAGGTCCAGTTGCTCCGGGATGAAGAGGTCCGCCGGGGCCACGGACTCGGGCGTCGGGGGCGCCTCGTTCACGCCGGTGTTGGTGGTCTTGTCGCGCTTGTCCATCAGCACCCAGCGGATGAACGAGAGCACTTCCTCGCCGCGCTGGTTGCGCCCCACGGTGTGCACCCACGTCACGCCCGTGTCCCCGCCGGAGGATTCGCGACGCCCCAGCACCTTCGTCGTCGCGGTGATGGTGTCGCCGGGGTAGACCTGCACGCCGAAGCGCACGTCGGCGTAGCCCAGGTTGGCGATCGCGTTCAGGGAGATGTCCGGCACCGACTTGCCGAACACCGTGTGGAAGACCAGCAGGTCATGCACCAGTTCGCGCTCGAGGCCCAGCGAGCGAGCGTACTCAGCGTCGCAGAAGAGCGGGTAGCGGCTGGCGGTGAGGGCCAGGTACATCGCCGCATCGCCCTCGGTGACGGTGCGCGGCACCGCGTGGACGATCTCCAGGCCGGTCGTCAGGTCCTCGAAGTAATTGCCCGTGGTGGCCTTGTTGCCGGTCTGGACAGCCACGACACCTCCCCGCTCCCGTACACCCCTGGTCACGGCTTCACTCGCGGGCGCCATTGTATGAGGGCACTCCGGTAGAGACTCGGACGCCCTCGATGACGGGGATGATGCCGGCATCGGCGGGATACCCGGGCGGGGTACACTCGGGAGGTACGACACCGATGGACGCCGAAGGGGGCTGCGACGCATGGGACTCAAGGAACTCGAAGCGCTGGTGGCCGTCCTGCAGGGCGAGATCGAGAAGGGCCGGCAGGACAACCACGTGATCGGCACGTGGCACATCCACTTCGAGAAGCGCGGCGAGACCCCCGTCTTCTCCTTCAACAAGTGCGAGTCCGAGGTCTACTGCGAGGAGCGCCCGACCGTCTTCGCCGTGGACGGCTCCCTCGTCGACGCCGGCGGCCCGCTCTTCCAGGAGTAGCGCGCCACCTCGAGGCGTGCGGGGCGCGCGGGCGCGCCGAGCCCCGCCTCTGCTAGTCTCGCCGTCGCACGCCGCCGCCGGCGCGGCGACTCGATCTTGCTCAGAACGGGAGACCTGATGCTGACGCTGAAGCACTACACCGTGGCGGTCCACGACCTGGACGAGTCCGTCAAGAACTACGAGGCGCGCTTCGGCATGCAGAAGGTCGGCGAGCAGGCCTTCAACGGCATCGGCAACTTCAACTTCCAGCCGATGGGCTACGACGGCAAGGTGATGCTGCACCTCATCTGCCCGGTCTCGGACGAGAGCCCCATCTCGAAGTTGATGAAGGAGCGCGTCAACCCGTTCAACCCCCACGGCGAGGGCATGTACCTCATTGCCTACGAGACCGAGGACGTGGACGCCTTCTGCGCCCAGGTGGAGGCGGAGGGCGGCAAGGTGAACCGCGCCCCCGGCTCCGGCAACGCGTGGGTGCACCCCACGTCGTCCAACTTCGTGCTGATGGAGATCTTCCCGAAGCGGTAGCGCCTACTGCCCCAGCGGTAGCCACCTACTGCAGATTGCTGCGGCCCGGCGTCGGCGGGCGGTGCACCTCGCGCTGGAGAGGGTCGGTGGACTCGTCCTCGCCGGGCGGGTCCTCGACGTCTCCGAGGCCGGCGAGGATGTCCGCCTGGTCCTGGTCTTCTGACCGGCCGTCCGGGATGGTCTCGGCCATCTTTTCCTCGGCCGGCGATACCACGCCGCCGTGCGCTTCCTGCTCGTGACGCAGGGCATCCTCGGCGGTCTCGAAGGTGGCATCGCAGTAGGAGCAGCGTGGCTGGTTCTGTGTGTCCTGCGGCATCTGTGTCCGCCCTTCCGGTCGC
>CAYTRA010000339.1:0-3104 GCA_964439675.1 uncultured Dehalococcoidaceae bacterium | reverse complement strand
AGCTCGAACGGCTTCACCACGTAGTCGTCGGCGCCGAAGCCGAAGCCCCCGACGCGATCTTCGAGGCCGCCCGCGGCGGTCATCACCAGCACGGGGACCTCGCTGCGCGCGCGCAGCTGGCGGAGCACCTCGATGCCGGGGAGGCCGGGAAGGCCGAGGTCCAGGAGGACGAGGTCGACGGCGGAGCGGCCGTAGAGGTCCAGCGCTTCCTCGCCGGATGCGGCGTGGATCACCTGCCAGCCGACGGACTCCAGGGAAGAGCCGACGGTCTCGCGGACCTCGCGGTCGTCCTCGATGAGGAGGATGCACGCGGCGCCCCACGATCGGTTCTCTGGCTCACTGATCCTGTCCATGGCAACGCAGGCACTGCTGAGCACGATACCTGCGAGTCCTCCCGCATCCCGACTGCCGGGGCGGTCAGGCACGAAACCGGGACGCGGAGGACGCTCCGTATCGCCGGTTGAGTACCGCCCGCCCGGGTCGTTTACCAGCCGCCTGTGCCCCTATCTCAACGTGCGAAATAGCAGCACTGGTAACAACTGGGAGCGTATCAAGCACCTGCGGAGAGCCGGTTAGCCAATCTGACGAAACACTGACGGCGGGGAGAACGGTCGGTAGAAAATGGGTACAGAAGCGTGATAGGTACCTCTCAGGAGGTCTCCGTCTCCTGCTCCACCAGCGCGGCGTACGCACGCTCCAGCCGCCCCAGCGTGGGGTGGGAGGGCGCGCTGGCGGACCAGTCGACCGCGACCGGCGCCTCCTGTGCGCGCCCCACGATCGAGGCCACCCGACGCAGTCCGAGGCTACTCGTCAGAAGGGCCACGCTCGCCCCCATCAGCGCCTCCAGGCCGAACTCGCCCTCTGCCACCGGGATGCCCTCGGCGCGTGCGAGTTCCAGCACCGCCTCCCGGGTGACGCCGGGGAGCGGGCCACACTCCAGCGAGGGCGTCACGAGGGCGTCGTCCAGGAGCAGGAAGATGTTCGCCGTCGCCGCCTCCGCGATGTGGCCCGCGTGGTCGAGCATGAGCGCATCATCGGCGCCCAGCGCGCGCGCCTCCTGCCTGGCGAGGAGGTACGGGAGGAACTGCGACACCTTCGCGCTCCGCCACGGTCGGTGTTCGTCCAGCCGCGTCGAGACAACCGCGAGGCGTACCGGAACGTCCGAGGGCGGGTGGTAGGCGTCCGCCGTCACCACCACCTGCGGCGCCGATGCCGCATCGAGGTCGGGTGCTCCGCCGCTGCCGGCGGTCACCGTGAGCCGGACTGACGCCTCGGTGAGTGCGTTCGCGCGAAGGGTCTCGCGCACCGCCTGTTCGACGTATTCGCGCTCGGGCGACGTCACGCCCATGAGGCGCAGGCCGCCCTCCAACCTGTCGAGGTGGCGGTCGAGGCGGAACACGCGGCCGTTGCGCGCGAGCATCGTCTCGAAGCAGGCGGCGCCGTAGCGCACGGCAAAGTCGTCGATGGAGAGGCGGGCTTCCTCGCGCGGGACGAGGGCGTCCCCGACCCACGCGTACGCCTCGGTCACGTCGCGCGCCCGCCGGGCTCGTCCGGCAGGGCGACGCCGAGAGCGCGAGCCATGCCGCGGGCCTTGTCCAGCGTCTCGATGTACTCAGCCTCCGCGCTCGAGTCGTCAACGATGGCGCCCCCCACGTGGAGGTGCGCCACCCCGTCCGCGAGGGTGATCGTCCGGATCGCGATGTTGAGGTCGAGCCGCCCGTGCGCGGACACGTAGCCGATCGCGCCGGTGTAGACGCCTCGAACGGTTGGTTCCAGTTCGTCGATGATCTCCAGCGCGCGGACCTTGGGGGCTCCGGTGATGGAGCCGCCGG
Source organism: uncultured Dehalococcoidaceae bacterium (assembly GCA_964439675.1). Classification (GTDB taxonomy): domain Bacteria; phylum Chloroflexota; class Dehalococcoidia; order UBA2979; family UBA2979; genus W-Chloroflexi-9. The sequence goes on along the minus strand of CAYTRA010000339.1, from coordinate 1,272 downwards.
GGAAGGTGGCGCGCAGCAGCGCCTCCAGCCGCACGTCGCCTCGGCGCTCCGCGACCACCGTGGAGGTCAGGTGATGCACCTGCCTGAACGACTCCAGCGCCGCGAGTTCGGGGACGCGCACGCTACCCGTGCGCGCGACCCGGCCGAGGTCGTTCCGCTCCAGGTCCACGATCATGACGTGCTCCGCCATGTCCTTCGCGCTGGCGCGCAGTTCCGCGGCCTGCCGCTCGTCCTCCTCGGGTGTCGCGCCTCGAGGCCGCGTGCCCTTGATGGGGCGGGTCTCCAGGCGCTCGCCGTCCGCGAGGAGGAACCGCTCCGGCGAGGACGAGAGGACCTCCACGCCGCCGAACGCACCTCGACCGTCCAGGTACGCCGCGAATGGTGCGGGGCTCGCGTCGCGCAGGCGTCGGTAGAGGTCATAGCCCTCGCCGGTGACGATGGCGGAGAAGCGCTGGGCCAGGTTCACCTGGTAGATGTCGCCGCTGCGGATGTAGGCCTTCGCGCGGTCGACCGCAGCGGCATACGCAGCCTGCGTCATGTTCGCGCGCAGGCTGCTCGCGCTCGCCGCCCCGCCCTCGATGGGGTCCGCCTCGAGGCGTTCGCGCAGCGCGGCTACCGCCTCCGCCCGGCCCACGAGCCAGCCCCGACCTTCGAGGCCATCCCACACCAGCGCCGCGTCGTACCAGGACATCGCGAGGTCCGGCGCACCGACGTCGTCGAGCGTGGTCGCCGGGAGCCGCTCGACCTCCCGGCCGAGTTCGAAGCCGAGGTAGCCGATGGCGCCTCCGACGAACGGCAGGTCGAGCGCTGCCGCCTCGCGGGGGTCCTCCGGCGGCGGTTCGGCCTCGACGGCGCGGGCGAACGCGGCCAGCGCTCCGGGTCGCAGACGTCGAGGCCCGCACGGGCCGTCGTACAGCACCTCCGAGCCGTAGGCGACGAGGCTCCACCGAGGATTGCTGGTCACGACGGACCAGCGGCCGAGACGCGCATCGCCGAGGGCGGAGTCGAGCCAGGCGAGTCCAGGACGCCCTCGGAGCCGGTCGGCGGCGCCGGCCGCGTCGCACGCTGTCCACGGCTCGACCGTGAGCGGCCAGGGACGGGCGACCGGCCGAGGTGCAACGAGGACAGGGGGCATCAGGGCTGCATTGTACGAGGGCGAACAGATACGCTCCGTATGTGAAGGCCTCTCTGATCCGACAGGTGGGGCAGGCGGTGACCGCGCTGAGCGCGGTCATCATCGCGTACGCGACCCTCTCCGCCAGCGCGGGCGGC
>CAYTRA010000338.1:0-3106 GCA_964439675.1 uncultured Dehalococcoidaceae bacterium | reverse complement strand
ACTCCTACAGGCTGGGCGAGCGGGCTTGCACGTGCGGGCTCCCGGGCTCGCCCTACGTCTACGAGGGCTCGCACGTCCTGCCGTCGGCCACCGACCGGAAGGGCGGGAGCCTTGACCTCGCCATGGTGCCGGCGCACATCACGCGCGACGGCCGCGACGACGGCGCGGAGGGGCCGAAGGACTGGCTGCGGCTGTCGCTCACCAACCAGGCGTCGACCGAGCAGTACGAGGGCAAGCCCTACGTCCCCGCCGGCGCCAGCACCATCGTCCTCAACCGGCGTCACGCTGAGGAGTTGAGGGACGCCCTGACGGACTGGCTCGAGCGCGAGGAGGACTGGTAGGCATGCTCTCAAGACGACGCGATTGCGAGGAGAGGCCGTGAAGCTCTATCCGATCGGGGATGTACACGTCCCGAGCACCGAGGCGATCTCGGACATCCGGTTCCAAGCCGAGGCGATGTATCGCCAGGCGAACAGCGGAAACGTGTGGACCGAGCAAGCGGCCAAGCTCATGCACATCATGGAGGCCTGCGACGAGCTGACCCTCGCGCTCCGGGTCTGGGAGACCGACGATCACGTGGACGGCCGCTAGGCATGCTTCCTCGTCTACACGAAAGCCACTCGAAACAGAGCGTTGAGAGTAGGTGCCATGCCTAGAGGCAACAGCAGGTCTGCGAGAGGATGGAACGCATGATCAACGACGAGATGCGCGACAAGGCCATTGAGGACGCCGGCCGCTGCGCCGATCTGATCCGCGACCTGGCGAAAACCGACCGTGAGGCTGCGCGCAAGGCAGAGCGCGAGCTGTACCTGAGCATCCTCGCGTGGGTTGGCGACCACGCCGAAGACCCGAACCTGGCCGCGGTCGCACGCAAGCATTTCTCGGCCATCTTCGGGTTGAGCGAAGACCTCGGTTGGCGGGACGTTCGTTCTCGGTCGCTAGGCGATCTATGCCACGACTCGGTCTAGCTCATGCCGTTCTCTAGAAGCGACGACGCGATGCGCGTACTCGAGATGACGGGGCAGGTCGACGCGAACGAAGCCCGGTGGGACGGCCCTTACCTCGATAACCCGGAGGGGCCTTCGATCGGTGGACGATCGGTCTTTGAGGCGCTCGAGGAGACCTTTGGGCGCTACAGCGGCCTACGGAACTGGAGCCTGGTCGAGCAGGCGACTGTCATGCTCGCGCACGGCGGCGATGAGTCGCTCTACCAGGGCCGCATGTTCGCCCATGAAGGCGACCAGGGGTACTCGAGCTACACGCCAGGCAGCTCGCCGGAGTTCTTGATCGGCGGCATCGAGCTGCTCGACCGCCTGGTGGAGCTCGACGGCGAGACCGTCACTCTGCGCGTGGACGACGGCTCGCGGTGATGCTTTGCACAGGCGGCAGGAGCCCTTGCGCCAAAGAGCAATCCTGCGCTCTTTGCGTGAGGACTCGATTGACACACCCATGGTCCGCCGTACGCTCGCACGAACCTCTACGGAAGGAGACCCGATGAAGGTCAGGATCACCACCAGCAACAGCACCCTCTGGGACGTCGACGTACCCGATGACGATCCGACGCCGATTCGTACCGTCTGGACAGCGATCCAGCAGCACGAGATCGTCGAGGCCGCCCTCGTCCGAGGTGACGGCGGCATGAGGCCAGCGAAGGAGATGCTCTTCAATCCCAGGAACGTCGTCAACCTCGCCGAGACGCCGTGATCGATCGCTACGCCCGGACCAAGACGCACGCCCGCTGCGGTCACTGCGGCAACCCGCTCCAACCCACCGTCTACATCGACGGCCGTGCCGATCTGGCATGCCCAGCCCACGGCATCGTCGCAACCACCACCAGAGGGCACGGCACACGCGGCCTCGCCATCCCCACCACCACCCGTTCCATCCGACCAGACGCCGGTGTAGTGTCGTGACTCGCCCGGATCAAGTCGGGCGGGCGCCGCGCTAACGGCCCCGCCCACGGCACCGAAGAGGTGACTTCGATGCAACAACAGCCTATGCGCTCTCGTCCAGCCTGGCACGCCGAGGCACGACGCCTCGCAGACGACGGTTTCAGCACCGCAACCATCGCCCAGCGACTTGAGAAGTCGTACGGCGCTGTCTACAAGGCGCTGCACCCGGACAAGGCGAAGGCGTACGCCCGCAAGAGCAATGCCGACCCGGCGCAGAAGACGAAGAAGCGGAACTGGGAGCGTGCGAACCCCCGCCCGTCGCGTGGGAAGATGTTCGACAACGATCCCGAGATCCCGGGCTTGCTGCCCATCTACCACGGTCACGCGATCGTCGACTTCGCACGGGTGGACCTCGACGTCTGGCAGGAGATGCGAGGAACGAAGCTGCGCCTCACCGCCCAGGCCAAGCAGGGCTACGCAATCATCGGCGGCGCAGGACGCCGCTATCTCCACCACGCCATCTTGGGCGAGCACCCGCGCCGAGGAAGCGGCCTTGAGACCGACCACATCAACCGCGACACGCTGGACAACCGCCGAGCCAACCTCCGGATCGTTACGCAGAAAGAGAACTCCGCCAACCGCGGCGGCAGGTTCGCAGCCGCCGCATAGCGATTCCGACCGACCAGACCCATAGCCTCCACACCCGAGCCCTCCCATGCGCTCCACATCCTGAGCGGCGGGCCTGGCTGACAGGCCCCAGCACGCCCACAGAGCGCAACCCGGCTCAACCCCTCCAGGACGGCAGGAGGCAAGGCCATGGCAGCAGGACGCTGCACCCACTGCCCAGGAACCATCTGGACCAACGGCAGGTGCCAACGATGCGGCCACACGCCAACCAACGCGGCTACGACAGCAAATGGCGCCGCAACCGCGCCCGCTTCCTCGCCGCCAACCCCACCTGCACCGACTGCCCAGCGCCAGCCACCGTCGCTGACCACGACCCCGTCAGCCGACGCGAGCTCGTAGCCGCCGGCGATCCACACCCCGACGCCTGGCACCACCTCAAGCCCCGCTGCGCCACCTGCCACAACAAGCGCACCGCCCACGCGCAACCCGGCGGCTGGAACGCCACCCCGCCCCGCCGCCGCCCACCCACACAGCACCCCGGCCTCCTAGGGGTGGGGGAGGACCCCCAAGCCCGGCAAGGCCAGCAC
>CAYTRA010000337.1:0-3124 GCA_964439675.1 uncultured Dehalococcoidaceae bacterium | reverse complement strand
GATCGTGCCCACGTTCAGGTGCGGCTTCGTCCGCTCGAATACGCCCTTTGCCATCTGGGTCGCTCTCCTTCGCGGGCCGCACCCCACCACTCGAGGGGTAACGGGTCCCGGTCCACTGCCGGCTGACTCTCGGCCTCCTGGCGGCGGTGCTGCCGCCGTCCGAGGCCGCTTGTTACGTGTTGCTGGAGCCCCCAATGAGAGTTGAACTCATGACCTCGTTCTTACCAAGAACGCGCTCTACCACTGAGCTATGGGGGCCCTGGCCGCTGACGGACGGGAGTCCGTCGGTTGGCAATCATGGTGCACGGGGCAGGATTCGAACCTGCGTAGCCCGAAGGCGGCGGTTTTACAGACCGCTGGATTTAGCCACTCTCCCACCCGTGCCGGTTTGTCCTCCCGTGGCGTGTCCGGTTGGGCCGTTCATCCCACGGTAGACCCCAGGACCGACCTGGAGCCCGAGAGGGGATTCGAACCCACCAACCTTCCGATTACAAATCGGCTGCGCTGCCGTTGCGCCACTCGGGCACGGTCGGTTGAGCCGGCCGCCAGAGAGAAACACCGCCCGCCGGAGGTCCGGCGCGCGGCCATCAATCAGTATAGGAACGCGTTTTCCGCAGGGTCAACGCTCCTGACCACTGTAGCGCTCCGCCCTCGCGAGGGGCATCGGCGCCGGGCCGGAGGCACGCGAGGGGGACCGCGCGCCCCATTCCGCTACCGCCCCGTTGCGCTATTGCGGAGGGCGGCCGTAGCCTGACTGAGTTAACGATACCCATGCGTATCGTAATGCCTACCGCCGCGATTCACCGTCTGTCGAGGTCCAATGAAGCCTGAAGCATCTACCGCCACTGCCGCGGAGGCGGCGCCGTACGCCCGCCGCTGGTGGGGACTGATCGTCCTCGCCCTGAGCCTGGTGCTCATCGGCATGGACAACACCATCCTCAACGTGGCGATCCCCACGCTCATCCGAGAGGTGGAGGTCACCAACACCGAGCTCCAGTGGATCCTGGACTCCTACGTCCTGGTGTTCGCCGGCCTGCTGCTCACGGCGGGCGCCATTGGCGACCGGTTCGGGCGGAAGGGTGCGCTCAATTTCGGGTTGCTGGTGTTCACGGGAGCGGCGCTCTACGCGACCACCACGGACGACGCGGCGCACCTCATCGCCGCGCGCGCGGTCATGGGGCTGGGCGGGGCGTTCATCATGCCCTCCACGCTTTCGATCCTCACGAACATGTTCCCACCGGAGGAGCGCGGGCGGGCCATCGGCGTGTGGGCCGGGGTGGCCGGCGTGGGCATCCCGCTGGGGCCGCTGCTGGGCGGGTGGCTGCTGGCGCACTTCGACTGGAACTCCGTGTTCTTCATCAACGTGCCGCTGGCGCTGGGCGCGCTCGCACTGGGGCAGTGGCTGCTGCCCACCTCGCGCGACGCGAAGGCGCCCCGCCTGGACGTCGGCGGGGCGGTGCTCTCGATGGCCGCGCTCAGCGTCCTGATCTTCGGGCTCATCGAGGCGGGGGCGAAGGGCTGGGGCTCCTCGGAGGTGCTGCTGGCCCTCGGCGTGGCGACGGTGCTGCTGGCGGTCTTCGGCTGGTGGGAGTACCGCGTGAAGGAGCCGATGCTGGACCTGCGGTTCTTCCGCAACCCGCGATTCACGGCGGCGAACCTGTCCGTGACGTTGGTCTTCTTCGCGCTGTTCGGGGCCATGCTCTCGCTGACGCAGTACCTGCAGTTCACGCTGGGCTACGACGCGCTGGAGTCCGGCTTCCGCATGCTGCCGATGGCGATCGGCATGATGATCGGCGCACCGCTGAGCGCCCGGGCGGACGAGCGCTTCGGCAGCAAGGTGGTGGTGACCGCGGGCCTGGGCGTGGCGGCGCTGGGGATGCTGCTGATGACGCGCTTCCAGGTGGACACGTCCTACCCGGAGTTCCTGCTCACGCTGATGGTGATGTCCTTCGGCATGGGCTTCACGATGGCCCCGGCCACCGAGGCGATCATGGGCGCCATCCCGCGCTCCAAGTCCGGCGTGGGCTCCGCGATGAACGACACCACTCGCCAGGTGGGCGGCGCGCTGGGCATCGCGACGATCGGGTCGCTGATCACGAGCGCGTACGCGGACGGCATCCGGGAGTCGTTCCAGGGGATGCCGGCGGAGGCGCTGGCCGCGGCGCAGGACTCGCTGGGGGCAGCGCTCGCCATCGCGTCCGAGTCCGGGGCGGCCGGGCCAGCCCTCGCGCTCGCGGCCAACGAGGCGTTCGTGGACGCGATGCGGATCGGCCTCTATGCCGGCGCTGCGGTCGCGGGCCTCGGCGCGGTCATTGCCCTTGTGTTCCTCCCGGCGCGCGGCATCGACGCGGGCGAGGACTTCGAGGACGAGGACGTGGAGCCGCCGTTCTCGCCGGAACCGGCCGAGGCGGCGGTATGAGGAAGCGGGCGCCCGGAGATACTCCCCTCCCCGACCCTCCCCCCCACGGGGGGAGCGGAACAGAGCGGACGGGACGTGGCCCCGGGGACGCACCTGCGACCCGTCCGCGTCTCGGGCGGCCTCGTGTGTCCGGTACGAGCGCGCGGGTGATCGAGGCGTTCCTGGACCTGGTGGCGGAGCAGGGCTACGCCGCCACGACGATGGACCAGGTAGCGGAGCGGGCGGGCGTGGCGAAGTCCACGATCTACCGCCGCTGGCCGTCCAAGGACGACCTCTCCATCGACGCGCAGCGGGCAATGATGGACACCGATGCTCCTCCACCTGACACCGGGACGCTGGAGGGCGACCTGCTCGCCCTCGGCGACTCGGTGATGACGGTGGTCACGCGGCCTCGAGAGGCGCGGGTGCTGCAGGCGTCGCTGGGGGAACTGCTCACGAACGAGCGGCTGGCGGTGCTGTACCGGGAGCACGTGGTGCAGCCTCGGATGGACCTGATGCGCCAGGTGTTCCAGCGTGCGATCGACCGGGGCGAGGTGCGGGCGGACATCGACTGGCGTCTGCTGGCGCACGCGCTGATGGGCACGCACCTCTTCCGCTTCGGCGTCGCCGGCGAGCCGCTGACGCGCAAGGAGAGTGCTCGGATCATCTCCGGGATCGCCCGGGCCGCCCGAGGGGGATAGCCCGGACGAGCGGTACGCCTCGGTG
>CAYTRA010000336.1:0-3127 GCA_964439675.1 uncultured Dehalococcoidaceae bacterium | reverse complement strand
ACGACCACGGCCTCGGGCGCGTTGGGGGCGGGGGTCAGGACCTGGCCCGGCTCGCGGGCCTCCGCGATCTCAAGGTAGGTCGCGACTTCGGTATCGCCGGAAGTGCGCACGCGACCCGCCGGGGCGGAGGATGCTGAGGGTTCGACGGTGCTCAAGGGGGGTCCTGCTCGGGGGAGAGGCCGCTAGGCAGGGATCGTATCGATGGGTAGATTGCGGGTCAACGAACGTGCGGGAGGCTACCTGGCTCCCGCTCCCACCGGAGGACCGCTCCTGCCGATCCTGGGCCCCGACCGCATCGATGAGGTCGTCGAGCGCATCCTCGGCGGGGGGATCGTCGCGATCCCCACGGACACCGTGTACGGCCTCGCCTGCCTGCCCACGCACGAGGCGGCCCTGAACGCCCTGGCCGACCTGAAGGGCCGCGACCGCGACCAGCCGATCGCCGCCCTCATCGACTCCGTCGCCGGCGCGATCCCCTACCTCGAGGCGCCGGACGCTCTCGACCCGTACGTGCGCTTCTGGCCCGGCGCGCTCACCGTGATCGTACGAGCGAAGCATGGCGGGCTGCTGCCGCCGGTGGTGACGTCGGAGGGGACCGTGGGCGTCCGCAAGCCGGACGACCGCTTCGCGCGTCACGTCATCCGCTCCTGCGGGGGCATCCTGGCCGTGACCAGCGCCAACCACCACGGCACCCAGCCCTGCGCTTCCGCCGAGGAGGTAGCCGCCGAGTTCGGCGACGCCATGCTCGTCCTGGACGGCGGGGGCCGCGTCGGCGGTCTGGCCTCGACGGTGGTGGACGTCACCGGCCCCACCCCCCGCATCCTCCGCGAGGGCCCCATCACGGCCGCGGACCTCGGCATCGCGGCGAGCGAGGCGCCCGAGGCGTGATGGAGCCTCGACCGGACCCCTTCGCGCACTTTGACGAGTGGTTCGAGGAGGCACGCCGAACCGACCCGCAGCCGGAGGCCGCGAGCCTGGCCACCTCCGACGCGCAGGGCCGCGCCTCGAACCGCGTCCTGCTGGTGCGGCGCTGGTCGCCTCGAGGGTTCGAGGTGCAGACGAACCGCGAGTCCCGGAAGGGGCGCGAGTTGCACGCGCGGCCGTGGGCGGCGCTCGCGTGGCACTGGAAGCCGCTGGGCCGCCAGGTGCGGGCGGAGGGCCCCGTGGTCTGGCTGCCGGACGAGGAGTCCGACGACTACTGGCGCGCCCGCCCCCGCGCGAGCCAGGTCAGCGCGTGGGCCTCGGACCAGTCGCAGGCCATCGAGGACCGCGACGCGCTGCTCCGCCGCCGCGCAGAGGTCGAGCGGCGATTCGAGGGCGTGGAGGCGATCCCGCGGCCCCCGCACTGGGGCGGGTTCCTTCTGCAGCCGCTGCGCATGGAGTTCTGGCAGCACGAGGACGATCGCTTCCACCAGCGCCTCGAGTACGCGCGCGACGCCGTCGACGGCCCGTGGCGGGCGGGGCTACTCCAGCCGTAATCGCCGCGAGGCTCGTTGCTCTATCGCAACCGCACCCCACCCCGCTCCGACGCGCGTGCAAGTGATCGCCGAGGATGCTCGCCGCCCTCTCACGTGAACGGACGGCTCTCCATGGTGCAGGCAACCCGGCCGCGCGCCGCCTCGAAGCCCCGCAGGCAGGCAGCCTCCGAGGGCAATGGGAACGGCTTCACCCCTCGCTCGCTGCGCTACGTGAGCGATGCCGCGCCGGGCATCCGCCGCGTGCGTGCGGGTAGCGGCTTCGACTACCTCGATGCCGACGGGCGCGCCGTGGAGGACGAGGAGACGCTGGCCCGCATCCGGTCCCTCGCCGTGCCCCCGGCGTGGGAGGACGTGTGGATCTGCGACCGTCCGGAGGGGCACCTGCAGGCCACCGGCCGCGACGCGAAGGGGCGCAAGCAGTACCGCTACCACCCGGACTGGCGCGCGATGCGCGACGAGACCAAGTTCGGCCGCATGGTCGAGTTCGGCGAGGCGCTACCTCGCATCCGCCGCCGCGTAGACCAGGCGATGCGCCTGCGCGGGCTGCCTCGAGATCGCGTGGTGGCGACGGTGGTGCGGTTGCTGGACACCACGGGCATCCGCGTCGGCAACCCGGAATACGCGAGGGACAACGGGTCGTACGGCCTCACCACGCTTCGGGACAAGCACGTGGACGCCGGTAGCGAGCGCTTCACGCTCACCTTCAAGGCCAAGAGCGGTATCCAGCGCGTGGTGGACGTGCGCGACCCGCGCGTCGCCCGCATCGTGCGCCGCTGCCGCGACCTGCCCGGCTACGAGTTGTTCCAGTACCTGGACGACGAGGGCCAACGAGCCAAGGTTGGCTCCGGCGACGTCAACGACTTCATCCGCGAAGCGGCGAGCCGCGAGTTCACGGCTAAGGACTTCCGCACCTGGTGGGGCACCGTCCTGGCCGCGACCGCCCTCCACGAGTCGATGCGCGAACACGGCCCCCCGGCATCCCAGGCGGAGGCGAAGCGGCGCGTCAACGAGGCCATCCGCCACGTGGCCGGCGTGCTGGGCAACACCCTCGCCGTCGCCCGCAAGTCCTACGTCCACCCCGCCGTCGTCGACGCCTACCTCGATGGCGAGATCATCGAGGTGGCTCCGGCCTCGCGGTGGCTGAGCGGCGAGGAGCGCGGGACGCTGGCTCTGCTCCGCGGCCGGACGTGAGGGCTGCGCGGGACGGCGGGGAGGCCCGGAGCGGGAGGCTGCGTTAGGATCGGGTGGCACTGAGCGCTGGCCGGGGAGCATGTCGATGCGCGTTGCAATCGGATCTGACCACGCCGGGTTCGCCCTGAAGGAGATCCTGCGCGCCGAACTCGCCGAACTCGGCGACGAGGTGCAGGACTACGGCACCGACTCCGAGGTCTCCTGCGACTACCCGGACATCGCGGTACCCCTCGCGGAGGCGGTGGCGGGCGGGCGGCACGACTTCGGCATCCTGATCTGCTCGAACGGCGTGGGGCCTTCGGTGGTGTCCAACAAGATCCACGGCGTCCGGGCGGCCGTGTGTCACGACACCTTCTCCGCGAAGCGGGCCCGCGAGCACACGGACGTCAACGTCCTCTGCCTGGGTGCGTGGGCGATCGGCCGGGGCGCGGCCTCCGAGGTGATGCGCGCCTTCCGCG
>CAYTRA010000335.1:0-3130 GCA_964439675.1 uncultured Dehalococcoidaceae bacterium | reverse complement strand
GGGCGCCGCGGTTGGCGGCCTCCATGATGCCGGGGCCGCCGCCGGTGATGACGGTGAAGCCGGCCCGCGCGAGCCGCCGGCCCACCTCGCGCGCCATCTCGTACTCCGGGTCGCCCTCATGGACCCGCGCGGAGCCGAAGACCGTGACGGACGGGCCGATGAAGTGGAAGGTGCGGAAGCCGCGGATGAACTCCCAGGCGATCCGCATCACCCGCACCAACTCCGAGCCACGGTCGTCCGGCCCGGCGAGGAAGACCCGCTCCGAGTGGTCCTCCTGGTGATCCTCCACGCGGGGATCCTCGGTGGTGCGGGCGGTGTCCTCAGCCATGCGTCCTCCTCCGCCTCGTCCCGCGCCTGGCGCGTGGGGATCGAGTGTGGAGCGTAGGACGCATGCGTGCGACCCCTCAGGCCTCCCCACTCGTCGAGGCCCCACCACCGGCGTCCCCGGAGCGCAGGCGTCGCCAGCCGTCGTACCCCAGCCCGGCCGCCGCCCCCGCCGCCAGCCCCAGCAGCACGACCGTCGTCGGCCGGAGCCCCTCGCCGAGGAGTCCCGCATCCCACAGCGCGAACAACCACGCGACCGCCCCCACGTCCGTGACCAGCGGCCACGGCGTGCCCTCGCCGCCCTCGCGATGCCGGGCGGAGCGGAGCGCCTGCTTCACGTGCTGCACCAGCAGCGGCAGCACGGAGGGCACCGCCGCCAGGCCGATCATCGACTGCCAGCCATCTTCCATCGCTCACCCCCTCCGAGGCGGAGCGTGGACGCCGGTGCGGCGTGCGCGGAGGCGGGGCTGGCACTGTCCGGGCCGGACCTCAGATACCGAGGGCGTCCCGCGTCCACTCCAGCAGCGGCTGCGCGGCCCAGAAGGCCGCCCGGCCGTCCTCGCCGCGCACGCGGTAGCCCACGTGGCCACCTCGGTCGGCCACGCGCACCTGCACGCGGCCGCCCGCGGCGCCGTGGTGCGGCGCGATGATGTCGACCGGGACGAAGGGGTCGTTCGCGGCGGTGAGGAGCAGCGCCGGCCGTTGCAGGCGCTCCAGGTACGTCCCCGCGCCCGCGTCCGCGTAGTACTCGTCCACGGAGGCGTACCCCGCTGCCGGCGCGGTGTAGAGCGCATCGAAGCGGCGCACCGTGCGGATCTTCCACGGCGACGCCGGCGGTCCGGGCACCTCTCGATGTGCGCGCACCTCTCCGAGGATGCGGCAGAGCGCGTGCACGAAGTTGTAGCGGTAGGCCGTGTTCGAGCGCCTCGATATCTCGCGTTCGATGCGGAAGAAGTCCAGCGCCGGGTTCAGGGTCGCGACCGCGTCCGCCCGGCATGCCTCGCCCGCCATCGCCGCGTAGCGGAGCACCATGCTGGCTCCGAGCGAGATACCGAGGACGGCGTACGGTCGGGGCAGCCCCCAGTCCTCCATCGCGGCGAGGACGGCGCCGATGTCGTCGCTCTGGGCGGCGTTGTAGAGCGTGGTCGAGAGCGCCGCGGTGCCGCCGTGGTTGCGGAGGTTCACCCGCACGGTGTGCCAGCCGTCCTCGAGCGACGCGGCGGCGAGCGCCCGTACGTGCGGCCGCTCCGCCGACCCACCGAGGCCGTGCACCACCAGCACCGAGCCTCGCCCGGCGTGTCCGACCGTCGAGGGCCGCGAGAGCCACGTCTCCACGGACGAGCCGGGGGCCACCTCCACGAGGCGTCTCTCGGACGAGAAGGCCGCGTGCGCCGTGCCCAGGAAGGACGGGAGGATCGTCTCCAGGTGGCCGCCGCGCAGCCACCAGGGGACGGGGCCCACCTGGAGCATCGGTGCTGGCTCGATGGCGGCGGTCATGCTTCCAGTACAGCACTCCTCCTCCGGGATCGCCATTCCCGGCGGCGTGCCCGGCATCGCGAGGCCGATACGGGATCGTTATCGCCTCGGCGGTACGCTTCGGGCGACAGGCACGGCCCGGGGGCGGCTCACGGGGGAGGGGAGTAGCGATGACGGACCGAATCGAGACCAGCACCGTGGAGGAGCGTCATGCCGACGAGCCGTACTGCTACCTCACCACCACCGGCCGGTCGTCTGGGCGCCCGCACGAGATCGAGATCTGGTTCGCGCCGGTGGGGAACACGATCTTCCTCATGAACGGCGGTGGCGCTCAACGCCCGCCGGGGCAGTCTGACTGGGTGCAGAACCTGCGCAACGACCCCGTCGCCACGGTGCGCATCCAGGACAAGCAGTACCGAGGTGTCGCCCGCTTCGTCGAGGTGGACAGCGAAGAGCACGAGCGGGTGCGCGACCTGCTGGTGGGCAAGTACCAGTCGCGGTCCGAGAACGACCTGACAAACTGGCGCCAGACGGCCTTCCCGGTCGCCATCGACCTCATGCGGGAGTAACCCCGCGAGGCGCCCTCGAGGGCGGTCCTGGGCGATCGAGGACGTTCGACCGGCCGGCGAGCATCAGTACCACTGGCGGCAGCGGCGAAGTCGCGGCACTCTAGAAGCCATGGTCGCCCAGGACGCGCTCGCCGCTCCCGTCGCCGCCGACCGCCAGCGTGGGGTCAGCCGCGTCGCCTGGATCACCCTCGCGATCATCATCGGCACGATTGTCATGGGGGCCGTGGTGCGGGCGACGCACTCCGGCGATGGCTGTGGCGCCTCCTGGCCCACCTGCGAGGGCGGCCTGGTGCTGCCGGGGACGGGGGACACCGCCCGCCTCATCGAGTCCTCGCACCGCCTCATCTCCGGCCTCAGCCTGCTGGCGATGGTTGCCCTCGTCGTGGCGGTGCACCGCACCTTCGCGGCACCGCACCCCGCGAGGCGTGCCGCGCGCTGGAGCCTGGGCTTCCTGGTCGTGGAGTCGCTGATCGGCGCGGCGATCGTGCTCTATGGGTGGGTGGCCGACGACCGCTCCACGGCGCGGCAGTTCTCAGTCCCGATCCACCTCGTCAACACGTTCCTGCTGACCGCAGCGGTCGCGTACACCGTGTGGCTCATCGAGGGCGGCGCCGCGCCTCGATGGCGCGAGATGTCCGCGCGGGCGCGGGCCCTGCTGGGGCTGGCGGCGGTGCTGCTGCTGATCGCGGCCACGGGGGCCACCACCTCGCTCGCGGACACGCTGTTCGCGGCGGAGTCCGTCGCCGAGGGCATCCGGCAGG
>CAYTRA010000334.1:0-3130 GCA_964439675.1 uncultured Dehalococcoidaceae bacterium | reverse complement strand
CCGTTGACCTCGAGCCGCTCGATGCGGGCGCCCGTGAAGTCGAGGAAGGTCGAGCCGCCTCCGGCGAGGGTGAACGTGACCTCGACTTCGCCCCGGTAGCGCTCGGCCTTGGGAGTCAGCGACAGGTCCAGCCGGTACTCCGCCGAGGGGATGCGACTCGCCCGCTCGGCGGCCTCGTCCTGGGTCAGGACATCGCGGGTGGTGGGGGTGGGTGCGTCCATAGGGCGTCGCTCGCAGTGTCGCGGAACGGGGTGGCGGTGATGCGACGCCGCGGCCCTCATCCTGCGAGTGGCCTCAAGGCGTGCGCGAAGCAGGCATGATACCGCCGCCCCGCACCACACCCCAGCGACCGCGGCCGGCCGTGACCTCCCCGTAGCAGCCGAGGCATTGCGCGAGCGGGGTAGAGTACGGGCGACCATTGAGGATGTGATGGGCGACGCTCGGGGTGAACGCTCGCCCGCTAAGTGCGGAGGGGGTCCGGATGGCATCGGCTGACGAACTGCGACAGCAGATCGCGGAGGCGCGGGCGCAGTTGCGCGAGGCGCTGGCCGGCGTGGACGGCAAATGGGAGCAGTCGCCGGGCGGTGAGGAGTGGGCGCCGAAGCAGATCGCGCAGCACGCGATCGGCGCCGAGGTCTACTTCGCCAACTTCGTCTCCACCGCCATGCTGGGCAAGCCCGGCGAGGCCGACCGTAGCGAGATCGCCTCGGCGCAGGACGCCCTCGCGAGGCACGAGGCGGCCGCTGCCACCGCTGACCGCGCGTACAAGTACGTGGAGGACCGCGACCTCACGAAGGTAGCGGGCGAGATCCCCGGAACGACGGAACAGACGGTGGAGGCGGCCATGCGGCGTGCCGCCGAGCACCTGCTGGAGCACGCACAGCAACTGAAGTCCGCCACCTAGGCGACCGCCGGCCCTGCGACGCTACGCCTCGACCGGCCGCGCCTCATCCGCGCGGCCGGTTCGCTTTGCCCGCCGGGGCACGATCACGAGCCGCGCGACGCCGATGGCGACGAGGGCGGCGGCGATGCCGAACCAGGTCAGGGCGTACTCGACGTGTGGCGTGGTGTTGTGGAAGCGCTCCCAGCCCTGCACGGGAAGCGCCGAGCCGATTGCCGCCGGGCCATCGAGTTCCTCGCCGGCGATCAGCACCCACTCCGTCACCGGATATCCCAGCGCCTCGCCGATGTCGTGCGGCGACATACGCGTCCACGACCCGCTGGGGATCAGCCGCCCGTCCAGGCTGGAGTAGTCGCGCGCCAGGCCGGAGGGCTCTCCGGGCTGGAAGTCGCGCAGCACGTCTCCCCGCGAGTCCTCCGGGATCCACCCCAGGTTCACCAGCACAGCCGGGCCGCCCTCGGCAGGCCGCACCGGCACCACGATCTCCTCGCCGCGGGAGGACTGGCGCACGCGGTTCGCGAGGAACTGGCGGTCCTCCCAGAGCCACTCGCCGTCCAGCACCACGCGGCGGTAGTCCATCTCCTCCGCGTCGGTACCCGTCGTATCGGAGACCTCGAGGGGTGGGGCGTCCGTGCGGGCGTGGCTGTGCGCGACGAGGTCCTGCTTCCATTCGTTGCGCTGCAACTGCCAGATGCCCAGCCCCATGAGCACGGCGAAGGCCGCGACCAGCAGCGTGAGCAGGACGGGAAGAGGAAGCCGCATGTGACGCCCAAACTACCGGTGGGGGGCTTCCGATAGTGTCGGAGGGCGGCCTGCCACCGGCAAACCGCCCTCCGCACGGGTCCACGAGGTGCGCGCGAGGCTAGCCGGCGTACGACATCCCGGTGGCCCTCAGCGTGGTCGAGTCGCCCTCGCGGGTGCCGCCGCCGATGACCTCGCCGAAGTAGACCTTGTGGTCGCCCGGCGACTCGGTCGCGACCACGCGGCACTCGAACCACGCGACAGCGGCGTCCAGCACGGGGGCGCCTGTCTCGAATGTCTGGATGGGCTCGTCCTCCAGGCGGTCCTGGCCGTGCCTGGACTTCTTCGTGAACTTCAGGGAGAGGTCCTTCGCACCCTCGCCGAGGATGGAGATCGAGAAGACCTGCGTGTCGTCAATGTTCTGTCGCGTGACGGCGCCCTGCTGCACCGCCACCGCCACGATGCGCGGGTCAAAGGAGACCTGGGTGAGCCAGTTGGCAGTCATGCCGTTGGGCTCGCCATCCGCGGACTTGGAGCCCACCACCACCAGGGAGTACTGGACCTTCTTGAGCGCATCGCTGACTGGATCGTCTGCCACGTGGCCTCCTCGTCCTTTGCCTGCCCATCGAGCGTGCAGGGCGGCGATCGTTGCTTACGAAACGTTAGCACGACGTGTCGCCCCTACTCGGAAGCGACGAGCGTCGGAGAACCTTCTACATGTCAGGGCGTGAAATACGGCTGAAACGTGCCGTGCATATCGTTGCCGTCATCGGACGAGGGAGAGACCTCGTGGCCGCGGGCCCGAGGGAGCGCGCGCGAAGGGCGGGCACCGAAAGATGGCGTACAAGGCCGAGTACATCTGGATCGACGGCGCGGAGCCCACGCAGAAACTGCGCTCCAAGACCAAGATCCTCGCGGACGGCGCAGAGCCGCCCGTCTGGGGCTTCGACGGATCCAGCACGAACCAGGCGGCAGGCGAGACCTCTGACTGCGTACTGAACCCCGTCTTCATCTGCCCGGACCCCATCCGAGGCGGCGCGAACAAGCTGGTCCTGTGCGAGGTGCTGCTGCCCGGCAGCAACAAGCCGCACCCGACGAACCACCGCGCTCCGCTGGCCGCCGTGGCCAAGAAGTACGCGAAGCACGAGTCCTGGTTCGGCATCGAGCAGGAGTACACGTTCTTCGACGGCCTGAAGCCGCTGGGCTGGCCGGACAACGGCTTCCCGGCACCGCAGTTCGGCTACTACTGCGGCGTGGGCGCGGACGAGATCTTCGGCCGCGAGATCGTGGAGGCGCACTCGGACGCCTGCATGGCGGCCGGCCTCGAGATCTCCGGCACCAACGCGGAGGTCATGCCGGCGCAGTGGGAGTTCCAGATCGGCCCCGCGAGCCCGCTGGACGCGGCCGACCAGATGTGGGTCGCCCGCTGGCTGCTCTACCGCATCGCGGAGGACTTCGGTGTCTCCGCCACGCTGAACCCGAAGCCCG
>CAYTRA010000333.1:0-3143 GCA_964439675.1 uncultured Dehalococcoidaceae bacterium | reverse complement strand
AGTCGCTGAAGGACGGCCAGACGTTCATCGGCAACCGCGTGCGCTGCAAGGTGGTCAAGAACAAGGTCGCCCCGCCCTTCCGCCAGGCGGAGTTCGACATCATGTTCACCAACGACATGCACGGCATTAACCACTGGGGCGACGTGATCGACCTGGCCACGGAGCACGAGATCATCAAGAAGGCCGGCGCCTTCTACTCCTACGGTGACGTGCGTCTGGGCCAGGGCCGCATGGCCGCCGTGGCCTTCCTGAAGCAGAACGACGACATGGGCGCGGAGATCGAGCAGCGCGTGCGCGTCGCCGCCGGCGTCAAGAACGCCGTCGCCGCCGCGGAAGCCCTCCCCGTCCCGGACGACGAGGAAGAGCCCGCACTCTCGATCGACGCGTAAGCGCGCGGCGTCCGAGGGCTACCGATGAGTCCCCTCATCGTCGACGTGCAGGTGAAGAAGCGCGGGGTCGTCGCCGTCTCATTGGACGGCGACGACCAGCCCGTGCTGCTACCCGTGGACACCGTGGTCCTCCACCACCTCAAGGAGGGCCTCCACCTCCCCCCCGGCGAGTGGCGAGACGTCACGTCCGAGGGCCAACGACTGCTCGCGGTGCGCAAGGCGCTGGAGATCCTGTCCCGCCGCCAGCGCACCGAGCGCGAGCTCTCGACAGCCCTCGCACGGTCGTTCGAGCCGGAGGTGGTCGCGCACGCGGTGGAGCGCATGCGGTCGCTGGGCTACCTGAACGACGAGTCCTGGGCGAAGAGTTATGTCGCATCTCCTCGCGCCGCCGACCGAGGGCGGGCGATGCTCAAGCACGAGCTCGGCCTGCGCGGCATCGCGGACCCGGTGGCCGTCGCCGCCGTCGCCACACACGATGACGCCGCCGCCGCCGCCGAGGCGGCACGCAAGCGCGCGCGTTCCCTCCGCCGCATCGACGAGCCAAAGCGCACCCGTCGCCTGTACGACTTCCTGCGCCGCAGGGGCTTCGCGGACGGCATCGCGCGGGAGGCCGCCTCGGTCGCCCTGCGCGACCTCGATGCCGGCGACGGCAGCGAGGATGGCGGGGAGGGCGAGGCATACGGCGGCTAGGATTGCCCGGGTTCGGGACGCCTCGCCTCACGGTGCGGATGGCGTCGGGTTACGCTGATCGGGCACGATAATCGGTCAAGTCGGGCAGCGTTGACGTGATACGATTTTGCAAGTGACCGAGTGACCGGTTACCCAACGAACACGTCCCGGCCCTGACGCGACTCCGCGACGATCCTCGGCGGAGGCGCGCGGCTGGGATCCTGGAATCGGAGACCCACGGATGGAAGCGCTGATCCTGGTTGTGGGAGGGGCAATCGCCTTCTCCCTGGGCGGGTTGATCGTCTACCTCTTCACCAGGGCCGGCGCCAACAGCGTCACCCGACAGGCCCGCGACGAGGCCCGCGTGGTGATGGAAGAGGCCGAGAACCGCGCCCGAAAAGTGGAGTTGGACGCGGACCAGCGCCTGCTCCAACGGCGCGAGGAACTCGAAGGCGAGATCAAAGAGCGCCGCAATGAACTCTCCCGCGCGGAGCGCCGCCTGGAACAGCGCGAAGAGACGCTCGACCGCCGGGCCGAGAACCTTGAGAAGTCCGAGCAGTCACTCCGCGACCGCATCGCCAGCGCCGAGCGCATGGAGGCGGAGGTGGCCGAACTGCGTGACGAGGCCCGCCGAGAACTGGAACGCGTGGCCGGCCTGACGCAGGAAGAGGCCCGCGGGCAACTGCTGGAAGACCTGGACGACGAACTGCGCGACGAGGCCGCCCGCCGAGTGCGCTCCATGGAGTCGTCCGTGCGCGCGGAAGCGGATGTCCGCTCTCGCAAGATCCTGGCCACCGTGATGCAGCGCATCACGTCGGAGGTGACGGCGGAGACCACCGTGACCGTGGTCCCGATCCCCTCGGACGAACTCAAGGGTCGCATCATCGGCCGTGAGGGCCGCAACATCCGCGCCTTCGAGGCCGCGACCGGCTGCGACCTGATCATCGACGACACTCCCG
Organism: uncultured Dehalococcoidaceae bacterium; assembly: GCA_964439675.1. GTDB lineage: Bacteria > Chloroflexota > Dehalococcoidia > UBA2979 > UBA2979 > W-Chloroflexi-9. The sequence continues at coordinate 1,126 of CAYTRA010000333.1, read as the reverse complement.
AGGTAGTGACCGTCTCCGGGTTCGACCCGGTGCGCCGGGAGATTGCACGCGCCGCCCTCGCACGGCTGATCCAGGACGGGCGCATCCAGCCCACCCGCATCGAGGAGGCCGTGGACAAGGCCTGCGCCGAGATCGAGAAGATGATCCAGCAGGCCGGCGAACAGGCGCTGCTGGACGCGGAGGTCACGAACCTCCACCCGGAGATCACCAAGACCCTGGGCCGCCTGCGCTACCGCTACTCCTACGGCCAGAACCAGTTGCGCCACTGCATCGAGACCTCCTGGCTCGCAGCGGCGCTGGCCCACGAGATCGGCGCGAACGTAGAGATCGCCCGCCTCGGCGGCCTGCTGCACGACCTGGGCAAGGCCGTGGACCGCGAGATGGAGGGCACGCACGCCCGCCTGGGCGCGGACATCGCCCGCCGCTTCGGCGTGCCTCGGGAGGTCGTCCACTGCATCGAGGCGCACCACGAAGAGGTGACACCCGAGACGGTGGAGGCGCTGGTGGTGATCTGCGCGGACGCCATGTCCGGCTCCCGCCCCGGCGCCCGACGCGAGTCCGCGGAGGAGTACATCAAGCGCCTCGAAGCGCTGGAGGCCATCGCCAACTCGTTCGACGGGGTGGACCAGTCCTTCGCCGTGCAGGCGGGCCGCGAGGTCCGCATCATCGTGAAGCCGGACCGCGTGGACGACCTGGGCGCCACCCGCCTGGCCCGCGACGTCTCCAAGAAGATCGAGGAGACGATGCAGTACCCCGGCGAGATCAAGGTCACCGTGGTGCGGGAGATGCGCGCCTCAGCGGTGGCGCACTAGGGCGACCTTCGAGGGGCTGCGGGGGGCGGATGACGGGGCAGAGCGGACGCAGCACCGGCGACTTCCACTGCCACTCCAGCCGCTCTGATGGCACCGTGGCGCCCGCCGCCCTGGTGGACCTGGCGGCCGCCAACGGCGTCCGCACCTTCGCCCTCACCGACCATGACACGCTGGACGGCCTCGATGAGGCGCGAGCGGCCGCTTCGAGGCATGCCGGTATGCGCCTTGTCCCCGGCGTGGAGATCGCCTGCGACGTGCCAGGCGCGGAGATCCACATGCTGGGCCTCTTCATCGCCCCCGCGTACCGCCCCTTT
>CAYTRA010000332.1:0-3157 GCA_964439675.1 uncultured Dehalococcoidaceae bacterium | reverse complement strand
TTTCACCCGTCGCCTGGCGGAGACGGTGAAGCGCTCCGTATGACCCCGCCCCGCGAGGGCGATCCGCATGTCCCCTCGCGCGCGGCGCTCGACCTCGTCGCCCACCTCCGCCGCACCGCCACCGACGACGAGCGAGTGCTCGACGCGATCCTGCACACGCCGCGCCAGGAGTTCGTGGAGCCGGGCCAGCGACCGTGGGCATGGGAGGACCGCCCGCTGCCGATCGGGCAGGGGCAGACGATCTCGCAGCCCACGATCGTCGCGATCATGACGGCCGCGCTCGACCTCGATGGCGGCGAGCGCGTGCTGGAGATCGGCACCGGCTCCGCGTACCAGGCCGCGATCCTCTCGCGGCTGTGTCGCCACCTCGTGAGCGTGGAGGCCGTACCGGAGTTGCGGGAGCAGGCCAGGAAGCGCCTGCAAACACTGGGGATCGAGAACGTCCAGGTGCTCCCCGCGGGCGACGAGATCGGCGCGGCGGACCTCGGACCCTACGACGCGATCATGGTGACCGCCGCCGCGCCGAACGTGCCTGAGCCGCTGCTCGCGCAACTCGCGCCGGGCGGGCGCATGGTGATCCCGGTGGGCACGCGAGAGGACCAGCGCCTCCTGCGCGTCACGAAGCGCCTCGAGGGCGGCACGACGCGGGAGGACCTGGGCGCGTGTCGCTTCGTGCCGCTGGTTGGCCCTCACGGGTTCGTGGGCGATGCTTGACGGCGTCGCAGTGGGGGCGGCTAGGCTCCGCTCCGGCGCACCGTCAACGGCATTCGGGACGACAACGCGCACGGCCTGCCGCATCACGAGCGGGACACCGGTTATGTAGACAGCGCGGCGACGCGCGGGTATACAAGTCCACCGGCGGGCACGTCATCCCGACCAACACGCGACCTTGGTGGAAAACGCGCGCTGGCTATACTGGCGCGGCTCTGCACCCCGGCACGATGACCAGCATCGCGGGGACCAGTGGCGGGAGACTTCGTGAACGACCGTGTCGAGGCGTTCCTGCACTACTTGTCCGCGGAACGTGGTTCCTCGAAGAACACGATCGACGCGTACCGAAACGACCTCGGCGGGTTCGTGAAGTTCCTGAACGGCGAGGGCTACGCCAGCCCCAACCCGGGCGAGACCATCACCCGCGACGCCATCAACGGCTACATCGGCGACCTCAACGCCCGCCGTTACGCGAAGGCCACGGTGGCCCGCAAGGTTGCGGCCGTGAAGTCGTTCTGCGCCTTCCTGCTGGACCACGGCGACCTGCGCAGCAACCCCGCCTCGCAGGTGGACTCGCCGCGCGCGCCCAAGCCCGTGCCGAAGCCCATGACCACGGACGAGGTGGACGCCCTGCTGCGCGAACCTCGCAAGTACGACTCGCCGGAGGCCGTGCGTGACGCGGCCATGTTGGAGTTGATGTACGCCACCGGCATGCGCGTGACGGAACTGGTCTCGCTCAACCTGGACTCCCTGCACATGGACCCGGCGGGCCCGTGCTGGGTGCGCTGCCTGGGCAAGGGCGGCAAGGAGCGCACGATCCCCGTGCACGAGCAGGCCGTGGAAGCCTTGGGCGGCTACATGGACGACGCTCGCCCGGCGCTGCTGAAGAGCCGGCCGCACCAGGCCCTCTTCGTGAACCGTCGAGGTGAGCGCCTGACTCGCCAGGGGTTCTGGCTGATCCTGAAGGGCTACGCCAAGTCCGCCGGCATCCAGAGCCACGTCACGCCGCACACCCTGCGCCACTCCTTCGCCACGCACCTGCTTCGAGGCGGCGCCTCCGTCCGCGACGTACAGGAACTGCTGGGCCACGCCAACGTCTCCACCACGCAGGTCTACACCCAGCTGGCGGACGAACACCTCCGCGAGGTCTACGAGAACGTCCACCCCCGCGCTCGCTGAGCCGGCGCGCGTCCCTACCAGCCACCCGCCCTCGCCCGTCGAGCGCTGACCGGCCGATCGCTACAGGTTGTCCCCCGGCGGCGTCGCTGCGATCCTGACCCGGTCAGCGAACGCCTGAAGGGAGCCCCCTTGGAGATCATCGACGTCCGCGCGCGCGAACTGCTGGACTCGCGGGGTAACCCCACGGTCGAGGTGGACGTGGAGTTGGAGGATGGCTCCGTCGGCCGCGCCATGGTGCCCTCAGGCGCGTCCACGGGCGCGTACGAGGCCGTGGAACTCCGCGATGGGGACATGTCCCGCTTCGGCGGGAAGGGGGTGCAGAAGGCCGTTGAGAACGTCTTCAGCGATCTCGCCTCGGCCGCCATCGGTCTCAACGCCTTCGACCAGGCGTCCGTGGACAGCGCGCTGATCGCTGCGGACGGTACCCCCAACAAGGCGCGGCTGGGCGCGAACGCCATCCTCGGCGTGTCGCTAGCCGTCGCGAAGGCGGCGGCGGAGGCCACGGAGCAGCCGCTGTACCGCTACCTGGGCGGCGTGGACGCGCGGGTGATGCCGGTGCCCATGTGCAACGTCCTCAACGGCGGGGCCCACGCCACCAACTCCACGGACTTCCAGGAGTTCATGCTCGTTCCGGTGGGCGCCCCCACCTTCCGCGAGGGCCTGCGCTGGGTCGTGGAGACGTACCAGGCGCTGAAGCAGATCCTCCACGACCGAGGCTTCTCCACCACCGTCGGCGACGAGGGCGGCTTCGCCCCCACGCTGGACTCCAACCGGGGCGCGATGGACCTCCTGATGCAGGCCATCGAGGCCGCCGGCCGCCGCGCGGGCGACGAGATCGCGATCGCCCTGGACCCCGCGACCACCGAGTTGTTCCGGGACGGCGCCTACGTCCTGGAGCGCGAGGGCCGCACGGTAAGCGGGGCGGAACTCGCGGACCTGTGGGCGGAGTGGGCGAAGGACTACCCCATCGTCTCCATCGAGGACGGCATGGCGGAGGACGACTGGGACGGCTGGAAGGCCGTCACGGACCGCATCGGCTCGTCCGTGCAGTTGGTGGGCGACGACCTCTTCGTCACCAACATCGAGCGCCTCTCGGAGGGCCTCGACCGGGGCGTGGCGAACGCGATCCTGGTCAAGGTGAACCAGATCGGCACCCTGACCGAGACGCTCCAGACCATCAGGCTGGCCCACCAGAGCGGATATCGCTGCGTCATCAGCCACCGCTCGGGCGAGACGGAGGACACCACGATCTCGCACCTCTCCGTTG
>CAYTRA010000331.1:0-3166 GCA_964439675.1 uncultured Dehalococcoidaceae bacterium | reverse complement strand
GGACGAACTGCGCTCCTCGGCGCCGCTCTTCGACGAGGAAGTGACGTTCGTACCGCTGGAGGGCGATCCAGCGGCCGCGTTCAAGAAACTGGACCTGGACGCCATCGTCGCCGCACCTGACCGCGTCATCTTCGAGACCGAGAGCGATACGTCCGTGCTCGCCCTCGTAGCCCGCGCCGCCTACGAGGCCGCGCTCCCGCAGCGCGCGGAAGCCCTCGGCCTGACCGTGGAGGAGGCGCGCTCGCTCATCGCCCCGGTGGACGTGCAGCCCGAGGTGCTCACCGTCGTCGAGGAGGAGCGGGACATCGAGGACTTCGGCGGGATCACCTCGCTCACCACCGTCGTGCTCCTGATGGCGATCTCCTTCTACGGCAACTGGGTGCTCGTCGGCGTCATCGAGGAGAAGTCGAACCGCGTGGTGGAAGTCCTGCTCGCCACGCTCAAGCCCTGGCACCTGCTGGTGGGCAAGGTGCTGGGCATCATGGCGCTGGCGGTGGGCCAGATCGTCATCACCGGCGGGGCACTCCTGGCCGCGCTCATGCTGATCGATGAGGTGTCCCTGCCGGAGGCGGGGGTGCTCGGCTTCAGCATGTCCGTCACATGGCTGGTGCTGGGCCTGCTGCTCTACAACTTCGTGTACGCGGCCGTGGGCGCCACGGTGTCCCGGCAGGAGGAGGCCTCCAGCGCCTCGTTCCCGATCATGATCCCGCTCTTCGCGGCCTACTTCTCCGCGCTCTTCTACGTGCCGACCAACCCGGACTCCCTCGCCTCGAGGATCCTCAGCCTCTTTCCCATCACCGCGCCGCTCGCGATGCCGGCGCGGGTCGTGGCTGGCGGTGCGTCGCCGGCGGAAGTTGCGCTTGCGATCGTCCTGACGATGCTGACGATTGTCGCCGTGATCTGGCTCGCGGCGCGGATCTACACCGGCGCGATCCTCCAGACTCGCAAGGTCAACCTGGTCACCGCCTTCCGCCGCGCCTGATCCGAGGTGGCCCGCCCTGAAGCGGCGGCACGAGACAACGAGAACGGCCCCGGCAATTGCCGGGGCCGTTGCAGGTCGGTCGGGGTGGAGACAGGATCGCCTAGCGGCGGCCGGCTGTCTCCAGGTACGCGGTCTGCTTCTTCGCGTCGTCCGGGCAGAGCACGGACTTGCGGCCGAAGGGGACGCCACCCTTGATCACGTACGTGCCGCAGATCGCGCACTTCCCCTCGACGCCGTTCTCGCCGTACTTGTACGTCCCGGCGGGGGCGGGCTCCTTCACCGGCTCCAGCGCCGGACTCGGTGACTGCGAGGCGGCCACGGCCTTGTCCGCATCCGTCGCAGCCTTGGCCACGGCCTCCGCCGTGGGGCTCGCCGGTGCGCCCTCGGCAGCCGGTTCGGCCTCGGCTGCAGGGGCGTCCGCCGCTGCCGGCGCTTCCGATGCGGGCGCCTCCGCGACGGGTGCGGCCGCGGCAGCCGGAGCGCCGCCACCCACCTGGGCGCGCGCCGCAGCCGGGTCGTCGTACCAGAGCGAGTTGATGTCGATGAACTTCGCCTGGGCCTCGGGCACGTCACTCTCGGGGAAGATCGCGCTCACGGGGCACGCCGGCTGGCACGCACCGCAGTCGATGCATTCCGCCGGGTTGATGTACAGCATCCGGTCCTGGCCCTCTTCGAAGTGGATGCAGTCCACGGGGCAGACCGAGACGCAGGCCTGGTCCATCGTGTCGATACACGTTTCGGTGATGACAAACGTCACCGGGAGCCTCCAATTCAGGCCGGATCAGCGAGCGGTAACCACCTGTCTGCAGGTGCACCACCGACACGTCCGAGCCTACCGAAGCCCTCCCGTGTCGTCTACGAGAGAGCCACCGGATACCATGCCGTGCCCGTGGAGGCGGGCGGCCCAGTGATCGAGCTCAGCCTGGTCGACGCGACGAAGTCCTACGGCGGCTACCCCGTCCTGGAAGACGTCACCTGGGAGGTCCAGGGCGGCGAGGTGGTCGCGCTCGTCGGCGTGAACGGCGCAGGCAAGTCCACCCTTCTCCGCTGCCTCGCAGGCATCGAGGACCTCGACGAGGGTGAGCGCGTCCTGCGGCGCGGGGGCGCGGTCGCCTACGTGCCGCAGGAGCCCGACCTCGCGCCGGAGGAGACGCCGCTCGACGCCCTGCTCCGCTCGCACGACCGGCTCGCCTCGGTCGAGCGGTCGCTCGCGGACATCGAGGGCGAGATGGGCCGCCCCGAGGTCTACGAGGACGACGCGCGCCTGGCGCGGGTCATGGAGCGGCAGGCGGAAGCCCTCCAGCGCTACGAGGACCTCGGCGGCCCCACGTTCGCGAGTCGATGCGAGTCGACGCTGCTGGAACTGGGGTTGCCGGAGGAGGCGCTCCTGCAGCCCAGCGGCGAACTCAGCGGCGGGCAGCGCAAGCTGGTGTGCCTGGCGCGTGCGCTGGTGCAGCGTCCGGACGTGCTCCTGCTGGACGAGCCGGACAACCACCTGGACATCACCGGGAAGGCGCGCCTCGAGCGCCTCATCACCGACTTCGAGGGCGCCGTGGTCCTCGTCTCCCACGACCGCTACCTCATCGACGTCGTCGCGGACGCCATCGCGGAGGTGGAGCCAGCGGGTCGACACCCGGGGCGCCCTCAGCTGGTGACGTACCCCGGCAACTACTCCGAGTACGCCTTCGAGAAACGCATGGCCCTCGAACGGCAGCAACACGACTTCACCATCCAGCAGCGGGAGGTCTCCCGCCTGCAGCAGTCGATCCAGCGGCTGAAGGACTTCTCCCGCAACGGCTCGAACGAGAAGTTCGTGCGCCGCTGGAAGAGCATGCAGGGCCGCCTGGACCGCATGGAGCGTGTGGAACGCCCCATGCTGGAGCAGCCGCGGATGCGCCTGTCGCTCCAGTCCGCCCGCGGCTCCACCCGCGCCATCGAGGTGCGCTCGCTCCGCAAGGTCTTCGGAGACGCCGCTGTGCTGGACGGCGCCGACCTGCTGGTCCTCCACGGCGAGCGCGTGGGCATCGTCGGCGAGAACGGCGCGGGCAAGTCCGTCCTCCTGCGCTGCCTGACCGGCGAGGAAGCACCCACCGAGGGCGAGGTGCGCATCGGCCCCAGCAACACGATTGCGTCGTACACCCAGGAGCACGAGAGCCTCGACCCCTCGGCAAGCGCCATCGACGC
>CAYTRA010000330.1:0-3206 GCA_964439675.1 uncultured Dehalococcoidaceae bacterium | reverse complement strand
CCAGGAACGTCTCGTTGAAGTAGTGGTGGTCGCCCATGTCGATCAGCGGGCGCACGCTGATCCCGGGCTGGTGGATGTCCTCCACGAGCAGGAACGAGATGCCTCGATGCTTCGGGGCCTCCGGATCTGTCCGGGCGAGCACGAAGATCGCATCCGCCGCGTGGGCGCCGGAGGTCCAGATCTTCTGGCCGTTGATGACGTACGTGTCGCCGTCTCGCACGGCGCGGGTCTGTAGCGAGGCGAGGTCCGAGCCGGCGCCCGGCTCCGAGTAGCCCTGAGCCCAGGCGACCTCGCCGCGAAGGATCGGTGGCAGGTAGCGCGCCTTCTGCTCGTCCGTGCCATGCACGATCAGCGTTGGGCCGAGCAGGCCGACGCCCGACCCACCCACATGAGGGGCGCCGGCGCGCGCCAACTCCTGGTTGAGGATGAACTGCTCCATGGGAGTCAGCCCGGCGCCGCCGTACTCCTCGGGCCACTGCGGGGCCACCCAGCGCCGCTCGCTCAGCGTGCGCAGCCAGGAGTCCGCCGCGTCACGGGCCTCGGCGGACTCGGACTTCCGGTCGAACTCCCACGCGCGCTCGCCGGGGCCTTCGCCGGCGCGGTACCGCGCCGGAAGGTGGTCCTGGACGACCTGCCGCACCTCCGCACGGAATGCCGCCTGCTCGGGTGAGTCGTCCCAGTCCATGGTGCCTCCGGTGCTCGCGCCTGCCGTCCTGCCGAGAGCGTACGAGACTCGGGCGGGAGCGTGGTGGTCGACGCTTCACGATCGCTTCAGGGAGCCGACAGGACCTCGAAACGCGAGGCACTCATCGAGGTGCGCTCGCGGCCGTGGGCGTGGCGAGGTCGGTGAGCGTGCCTGGCTGGAGCCCTCGCTCGATGAGCGTCGCCGTGACGCGCTCGAACGCCTCGGCGTCGCTCACCTCGAGGCGGAACGTGACGCGGCTGACGCCGATCGGCAGGTCCGCGTCGGCGACGCTATGGGTCACCTCGAGGATGTTCGCGCCCGCTGCGGCGAGCCCGCCGGTCACGAGGGCCATCTCGCCGGGCACGTTCGCGGCCGCAACCGTGAGCGTCCGATGGCGTCCCGACAGGACGAGGCCGCGCGCGGCGATCCTGCCGAGCACGTTGACATCGATGTTGCCGCCGGAGAGCACGCACACCGCCTTGCCGGGCGACGACACGGCGTTGGAGAGCAAGGCCGCCACCGCGAGGGCCCCTGCCCCCTCCACCACGAGGCGTCCCCGTTCCAGGAGGAACACGATCGCCTGCGCGATGGCCTCCTCCGAGACCGTGACCACCTCGTCCACATGCTCGCGGATGAGGTCGAACGTGAGCGCCGAGGGCCCCGCGACGGCCACCCCGTCTGCCAGCGTGCGCACCGGCGGGACCGTGCCCGCCACGCCTTCATCGAGGGAACGAGCGATGCCTGGCATTGCCGCGGCCTGGACGCCAACCACCCGGGCAGCGGGGCGCACCGCCTTCACGGCCGCCGCCACCCCCGCGAGCAGTCCGCCGCCCCCCGCCGGCACGATCACGGTCTCGGCCCCGGGGACCTGTTCGAGGACCTCGAGGCCGAGGGTGCCCTGGCCGGCCACGATGAGCGGATGGTCGAACGGCGGCACGAAGGTGCGGTCCTCGCGGGCCGCGATCTCCTCCGCGCGCTCGATGGCCGCCGCGAGGGGACCCTCCACCAGTTCCACCTCGGCGCCGTACTCGCGGGTGGCGCGCTGCTTCGCCAGCGGCGCATGTCGAGGCATGACGACGGTCGCGCGGAGCCCTCGCCACGCGGCGGCGAGCGCCACCGCCTGCGCATGGTTCCCGGCACTGGCGGCGACGATGGCGCTGCCGGAGGGCAGCGTGCTGAGCATGTTGAGGGCGCCACGGAGCTTGAAGGAGCCGGTGCGCTGCAGGTTCTCGCACTTCAGGTACACGTCGCCGCCGCTGTGGGCGGAAAGCAGCGTGCTGGGATGGACGGGCGTCCGGCGGACCTGGTGACGGATGCGCTCCTGCGCCTCGACGATCTGCTCGTACATCGCCCCTCCGCTCCCTGCTCCGACCTGAATGTCCGCCCCGGTCGTTCGAGGAGCAGCGTAGCCCGCGGGAGGGGTGCCGTCGGGTGGGGGCCTCGATGGCCGGGTGCTCCCGCGAGGGCGCCCGGCGTTACCCGTCGTTCGGCCGCCGGCGCCCCAGCACGAGGCCGACGACCAGGGCGGCGGCGAGGAGCAGGATGGCGATGACGTTGAGGACGCCGCCAGCCTGCCGTCCGCCGGCGTGCTCCAGGACGTTCGCTCCCAGCCGGATCGCCAGCGATCCGTGGAGGGCCGTCAGCCCGATGGTGAACAGCGGCGTGAAGCGGACGGTGAGGCCCGTGATCGCGGGCAGGATGATCGGTGCGTGCGCGAAGATCGCGCCGAAGACGAAGCCCAGGAAGAAGGCGTGCAGCGTCGTGTCGTAGTGCAGGCCGCGTTCGAGCGCCCACGCGACCAGCGCCAACCCGCTCACGGTCAGCCACCCGTACGCCGCGAGGAGCGCGACGCCCGCGTAGGAGGCGACGCCGCCTCGGCGGAACGTGCGGCGCGCGGTGTCGTTGCGCACGAGCCAGAGCCCGAGCACCACGATCCCGAGCCCGAGGAGGCGAAGGCCTGCGCCCTCTGCCACCGCGACGACCACGGCGGGAGCGACCAGGAGCACCACGACCGCACCCCAGAGCGAGGCTCGGGCCGGCCACCGCAGCGGCATGAAGCGTGTCAACTCCAGGCGCTCGCCGGCAATCGTGAGCGCGAGGAACGCGATCCACCACGGGACGATGCTCCTCGGCGTCCAGCCCTCGACGAGCCAGACGAGGTTGCCGGCGGCCCAGCAGGCCACGCCCACGGTCATGACCGCCAGCGGCATGGCGAACTGGCGACGCAGGAACGCGAGGAAGAGGAGGACGACCGCCACCGCGCTGACGAGGAACAGCACGGGAGCAACGTCCGAGGACGGGACGACGACGAGCGCGAGCGCCCCCGCCGCCGACAGGAGCGGACCGGCGTAGGCGGGCATGCGCCCCATCGCAACCGCGCGCTCCAGGCCGATGACCGTGCCGACCACGCCACTCACCATGAGCGCCCCGTGGTTGACCGCGAGGAACCGAGTGGCGGCCGGGATGTCCAGTCCCAGCCGGACGAGCCCGGACCACATGCCGCCCACTAGGGCCACCACCA
>CAYTRA010000329.1:0-3213 GCA_964439675.1 uncultured Dehalococcoidaceae bacterium | reverse complement strand
CGTTCAGGACGGCGGCGTTGCCGATGGAGATGGTGCGCGAGACACGCATGCCGAGGACCTGCGCCCCGGCGGTCAGCGAGATGCCGTGCGTGCCGCTCTGCGAGATGATCGAGAGGTCGCCGCGCTCGCCCTCGTCGCCCTTCTCCTGGCCCTGTCCGAACTTCACGCCCAGGCGGCGGTTGTAGACGCCCATGCAGTTGGGCCCCACCAGCGGCAGGCCGCCCTCGCGAGCCATGGCGACGATCTTCTCCTGCAGCTCGCGGCCCACGTCCTCGCCGGTCTCGACGAAGCCGGAGGTGAACATGGCGACGCCGCCGGCGTCCTTCTTCACGGCGTCCGCCACGATGTATGGGGTCACCTGCCGGGGCACGGCGCAGATCACCAGGTCGACCTCGCCGGGGACCTCCGTGATGGAGGAGAAGTTCTGGATGCCCTTCTCGACGATCCCGGGGATCTCCTTCTCGTCGAGCTGTACCGAATACACGTCGCCCTCGAACTCCGAGAGGTTGGACAGCCACTGGTAGTTCGGCCCCTTGTCGCCGACGACGACGACCGACCGAGGGTTGAGCGCGCGGTGCAGGCGAGCGCGGTCTACGTTCACGCACCCACCCCCGCGCCGGCAGGCTCGGCGACCTCGGACAGCACGACGCGCGCGTCCACCGCCAGCGCGCCGTCCTCGTATGCGAAGACCGGGTTCAGGTCCAACTCGGCGATCTCCGGGTGCGCCGCCACGAACTCCGAGACCTTCAGGATCAGCGACTCGAGGGCCTCGATGTCCCTGGGCGCCTGTCCGCGCACGCCCTGCAGGATGGGCAGTCCCTTGATCTCGCGCACCATCTGCCGGGCGTCCCGGGCCTCCAGCGGCACGATGCGGAACGCGACGTCCTTCAGCACCTCCACGAACACACCGCCCAGGCCAAACATCATTACCGGCCCGAACTGCGGGTCCGTGGTCGCGCCCACGATCACCTCGGTGCCGGCGGGGGCCATCCCCTGGACCGCGACGCCCTGGATGCGCGCGCTCGGCGCCGCCTCCGCGACGCGGGCGAGCATCTCCGCGTGCGCGGCGCGCACGGCGTCGCCATCCTCAAGGCCCACGACCACGCCGCCGACGTCCGACTTGTGGGCGATGTCCGGCGACACGATCTTCATGACCACCGGGTAGCCGACCTCGTTGGCCGCGGCTACGGCCGCGTCCGCATCGGTGGCGAGGTGGGCCATCGCGACCGGGATACCGGCGTCGGCGAGGAGTTGCTTGGACTCGACCTCGGTGAGGAGCGTGCGCCCTTCGGCGCGCGCGGAGGCGATGATGTCCGCCATCAGTCATCTCCGATCTGGTAGATGCGCAGGCTCGGACTCGTGCTGGTGTGCCGGCGACGCCGAGCGTGCGGCATCGTATTGGGGGCATCTGCCAGCCCGCAAGGGAGAGCCCACCGCCGGCCGAGGCGTTCCACCTCCGCGAGGGAGAAGCCCAGAAAAGCGGAAGCGCGCCACGGCGGCCGGCCGTGACGCGCTTCCTTACCTTTAGGGTCTCTACCCGTCGCAGAATCCGGTGTAGAGCCGGTGTTCTGGACGCCCCCGCCAGGTCGAGACCAATGTACGGCGCACTGGAACGCGTACCACCTCCGTTATCAACGCAGAGATGCACACAACAGACACAATTGACCCATCACGTTGTGCACCACTCATCCACGGCCGTGGATAACCGCTTGCGCTGCCGCCGCCCGGTCAGGACGATGCCCTCATGGCCCTCATCAAGCGCTTCGCCCAGTTTCGCAAGAGCGCCCCTCGCCGCGAGGCGGAGGAGGCGCCGGATGTCGAGGCCGACCTGGGGCGCCCCCTCGTGGTGTTCGGACTGGGCAATCCGGACGACCGCTACGCGCAGACGCGCCACAACGTGGGGGCGTGGTGCATCGCAGAACTCGCGCGCCGCCACCACGTGGAACTGAAGCGCGAGGGCCGCGTGAACGTCGCCCGCATCGAGGTGGACGGCCGGCCGCTCTGGATCGGGCGCCCTCGGTCCTACATGAACGAGAGCGGACCTCCGATCGCGCAGGAGGCGCGGCGGCTGAAGGCGCACCCGCGGCAGGTGCTGGTGCTGTACGACGAGTTGGACCTACCCGTTGGCGCGACGCGCATGCGCCTCCAGGGGTCCAGCGGCGGCAACAACGGGATGAAGTCGATCATCGGGGCGCTCGGCAGCCAGGAGTTCGCTCGCATCCGCATCGGTATTGACCGGCCCTACGACCACGGCGCCCCCGTGCGTGACCCGGACCGCGTGGCCGCCTGGGTGCTCTCGCGCCCCTCGCCAGACCACAAGCGGCTCCTGGACGACGCCGTCGACCGCGCCCTCAATGCCGTCGAGCAAGCCGTCCGCGAGGGCTACGAGGTCGCCATGCAGCGCCTCCACGAGGCCGACCCCACGCGCGGCAAGGGGTAGGCGTCACGCTTTCCTCGCCGGTTCCGGGCGCATCCCGACGCGCCTGCGAGCGGCCTCCCGTACAATGAGTGATGTCAACGGCGCACCCCTTTCGAGGGCCACCCCAGCGTGGGCGGCCCCGTTCGCGCGTGCGCAGTCGTGAGGCACCTGGAGGCCACATGACCATCCGGCTCGACTCGATCCTCCCGATCCTGGGGCGCCTGGACGCGCTCGTGGAGGCGCACGCACGGCTGGACGAGGGGCATCCGGTACGCCTGGGCGTGACGGACTCGGCGAAGGCGGTGACGGCGGCGCTGTTGTGGCGGCGCGTGCGGCGGCCAGTGCTGCTGGTGGTGCCGAAGGAGAGCGACGCGCAGGCGTACGTGGACGAACTCGCGGCCTGGGTCGGTGACGCCGCCATGCACTTCCCCGCGCGACACGCCCTCCCCTACTCCCGCACGGGGCACGACGCCGGCGTGGCGTGGCGGCGCATGGCCGCCCTCGCGAGGATTGCGCGCGCCTCGGCGGAGGAGCCGCCGCTGATCGTGGCGTCCGCGGCGGCCGTCGCGGAGCATTCGCTACGCCCGAGCGACCTGGGGCGCGGCCCCGGCGTGGTCTCGCGGGGGGACGGGCGAGACCTGGAGGGCTTCGCGCGCGACCTGGTGGAGGCTGGGTACGAGATCACCTCGCTGGTGGAGGCTCCGGGCCAGGCTGCGCGACGCGGCGGGCTCGTCGACGTCTTCCCGCCCGGCGAGGAGTTCGCGCTGCGCATCGAGTTCTTCGGTCCGGAGGTG
>CAYTRA010000328.1:0-3220 GCA_964439675.1 uncultured Dehalococcoidaceae bacterium | reverse complement strand
CCTCGAATGCGGCATCCAGCTCGGCACGCCGGGAGGGGCATTCGCATGAGGGATCTCACCTGGCGGTCGCGTTCCCCCGCGAGCAGTCGCGCCGCGGCCCACGCGCGGTTCGTGATGGCGCACCCGCTGCCCATGGCCCTGGGCACGGCCGCCCTCCTGATCGTCATGACCATCCCGTACTTCTCGATCTCGCTCGGCTTCAGTGGCACGCAAGGCTTGCCCGAATCCGTCGAGGCGCGCCAGGCCTTCGAGATTCTCGACGAGGAGTTCTCGGCAGGACGCATCCAGCCGACCGAGATCGTCATCCAGGCGGACGACATCAACGCGCCGGCGGTGCAGGACGCCATCGGTCGCATGACTGCCGCTATCGAGGCGGACGAGACGTACACGCTGGTGAACGGCGTGGAGGTCCTGCGCGAGGACCTGGCGGTCGTCGCCGTCGCCGTCCCTGGCGACAGCGCCTCCGACGAGGCGCTCGCGGCCATGAAGGCCCTGCGCTCGGACGTGATCCCCGAGGCGTTCGAGGGCGTGCAGGCCGGCGTCTACGTGGGCGGCCCCACGGCCGGCAACTCCGACTTCTTCGACCTGGTGGAGCAGTACACGCCGCTGGTGTTCGCGTTCGTCCTCGGCTTCTCGTTCCTGCTGCTCACGCTGATCTTCCGGTCCATCGTGGTCCCGCTGAAGTCGATCATCATGAACCTGCTGTCCGTGGGCGCGTCCTACGGCGTGGTGGTCGCGATCTTCCAGTGGGGTTGGGGCGCGGACGCCCTCGGCTTCTCGCAGGTCGAGGACATCGAGGCGTGGCTGCCACTGTTCATGTTCACGATCCTGTTCGGCCTGTCGATGGACTACCACATCTTCCTGCTGAGCCGGATCCGCGAACGCTTCGATGAGACGCACGACAACGCCGGTTCGGTGGCCTTCGGCCTGCGCCGCACGGCGAACCTGATCACCGGCGCGGCGGCCATCATGGTCGCGGTCTTCGGCGGCTTCGCCCTGGGCGACCTGCCGATGTTCCAGCAGATCGGCGTGGGCCTCGCCGTCTCGGTGTTCCTGGACGCGACCATCGTCCGGACGGTGCTGGTGCCCTCCACCATGCGCCTGCTGGGCGACCTCAACTGGTACATGCCCTCCTGGCTGCGCTGGCTGCCGGACCTGCGCGTGGAGCGCGAGCCCGTCGAGCAGCCGGCGGCCAGCCAGCCCGTGGCTGTCCCCGGCGGCCACTAGCACCGAGGCCCCCGAGCGGGCGGACCGTCCCCGCGGCCGTCCTGCTCCGAGCCCCCGTCCCATCCCTGCGGGACGGGGGCTCGCTCGTCCTCGGGCGGCCGGCTTGAGGCCCTGATCGCCCGTCTTGCCCCGTGCTACCGTCCCGCGCATGACGACCGCCGGAACGCGCCCCACCATCGAGGGGCGCTCACCCTCCTCGCACGAGTCCGTGCAGCGGGCGCGTGCGCTGCTCCACGATGACGCGGCCCTGCACGACCTCGCGAGGGCCCTGACGGCCGGCCTCGAGGGTGGCGAGGCGGACGTGACAGTGGAGCGCGGCGACCGCCTGCTCTACGCCACGGACGCCTCGATCTACGAGATGGAGCCCGTGGCCGTCGTCTACCCACGCAGCGCCGAGGATGTGAGTTATGTCGTGCGAGTCGCCGCGGAGCGGGGTGTCCCCGTCCTGCCTCGCGGCGCCGGGACCAGCCTCGCCGGGCAGGGCGTGAACCACGCGATCGTCCTCGACTTCTCGCGGCACATGACCCGCATCCTGGAGATCGACACGGAGCGTCGTGTTACCTGCGTGCAGCCAGGCGTCGTACTGGACCGGCTGAACAAGGAGGTCCGTCCCCTCGGCCTGCACTACCCCATTGATCCGTCCACGCGGAACCGAGCCACCATCGGCGGTGGGATCGGCAACAACTCCTGCGGTGCGCACTCCGTGAAGCACGGCAAGACCGGCGACCAGGTGGTCTCCCTCACGGCCGTCCTCGCCGACGGCAGCATCGCGCGCTTCGCCCGCCTCGATGGTCCCGACCTCGCGAGGATGCTCGACACGCCGGGGTTCGAGGGCGACCTGTACCGCACGGTGCGCGCGCTGGCGGAGGAGCACGCGGAGGAGATCGCCGCCCGCTTCTCCCCGCTCCGCCGTCGCGTGTCGGGCTACAAACTGGACGCGTTCCTCGATGCCGGCTCCATGGACCTCGCGCAGATGGTGGTGGGCTCAGAGGGCACGCTGGCCGTGGTGGTGGAGGCGGAGGTGCGCCTCGCGCCGATCCCGGCGGCGCGTGGCGTCCTCGCGCTGCACTACGACACCGTCGTCGCGGCGTGCCGCGCCACGCCGGAGGCGCTGACGCACGACCCGTCAGCCGTGGAACTGGTGGACGACACCATCATCGCCCGCTGCCGCGACAGCATCGGCTACGCCTCGCTCGCCGACTTCGTCCGAGGTGACCCGGGCGCCCTCCTGCTGGTGGAGGTGGAGGGCGACTCGGAGGCGGAGGTGGCGGCAGCCGTCGATGCCATCGGGGGCAGCATGGTGCGTCAGGGTGGCGCGTTCGCCGGCGTGGTGTTCACCGACCCGGGCGCGCAACTGCGGCTCTGGCGCATGCGGGAGGCGGGCCTGGGCCTGCTGATGAGCGTGCGCACGGACACCAAGCCCATCGCCATCGTGGAGGACACCGCAGTCCCGCCGGAGCGCCTCGGCGACTTCGTGGAGCGGTTCGACTCGCTCGTGCGGGCGCACGGGACGACGGCCGCCTACTACGGCCACGCCTCCGAGGGCTGCCTCCACATCCGCCCGATGGTGAACATCAAGAGCGGCGAGGGCCTGGACGCGATCAAGCGCATCGCCTCCGAGGTCGCGGACCTCGTGGTCGAGTACGGCGGCAGCCTGAGCGGGGAGCACGGGGACGGCATCCTGCGCGGCGTGTTCACGGAGCGCATGTTCGGGCCCCGACTCACCGAGGCGTTCCGCCAGGTGAAGCGCGCCTTCGACCCGCAGGGCATCCTGAACCCCGGCAAGATCGTGGACACCCCGGAGTTCGACGACAACCTGCGCCTGGCGCCGTGGACGGTCAGCCGGGAGGTGGCCACCGTCTTCGACTGGACCGGCGAGGGCGGCTTCGTGCGTGCCATCGAACAGTGCAACGGCCAGGGTGCCTGCCTGAAGGACGCCGGCACCATGTGCCCCTCCTTCATGGTCACCCACGACGAGGAGCACTCGACGAGG
>CAYTRA010000327.1:0-3236 GCA_964439675.1 uncultured Dehalococcoidaceae bacterium | reverse complement strand
CATGGACCAGCGCCACCGCGACGCCGTGGTGCGGGACTTCCGCGCCGGCGACCTGGACGTGCTGATCGCCACCAACGTGGCGGCACGCGGCCTGGACATCCCGGAGATCACCCACGTGGTGAACTACGACGTGCCCCAGAACCTGGAGGAGTACGTCCACCGCATTGGCCGCACGGGCCGCGCGGGGCGGGACGGCAAGGCGATCACGTTCGCCTCGGAGTGGGACGTGGACGCGTTCGATGCGATCAGCCGCGGGGTTGGTGTGGACATCGAGCGGCAGGAGTTGGACCTCTACGGCCGGGCGACGCCCACCTCTGTTGCGCCTGAGATCGGTGACGTGAACTAGGCGCTGACTGTGCTGGTTTGCGGCGGCAACGCTGCCCTGCGGGCTATGTGATTCTCCTCACCCAACCATCTCCCCTCCGGGGATGCTCCGGATGCCCCTCGGAGGGGTGGGGTGAGCCTCGGATGATCGGGGCGAGCCCGTTCGTACTTCGACAGGCTCAGCACGAACGGGATTGTGTCGGCAGCCCTCGGTGGGGCGCTAGTGCTCGGTGTCCGCAACGGTTGCGCAGGCGAATGGCATGCGCACGATGAAGCGGCTGCCGCCGTCCGAGGGGAACTCGGCCGTGATCTCGCCGCCGTGGGCATTCACGATCTCACGGGTGATGTAGAGGCCCAGGCCCAGGCCGGAGCGCTGGTTGTCGGCGTGGCCCTGGAAGTAGCGCTCGAAGACGCGCTCACGGAGCGCGGTGGGGATGCCCGGGCCGTAATCGCGCACGACGAGGACGAAGCGGTCGACCTCGCACGTGAGGGTGACCTCCACCGGGGTGCCGTTCGGGCTGTATTTCACGGCGTTGTCCAGCAGGTTCATGGTCACCTGCTCGAAGCGAAGCGGGTCCACCTCCGCGATCACCTGGTCGTCTGACTCGAGCGTGATCTCGCGGTCGCTGGTCTGACGGGTGTTCTCCACCACCTCGCTGACCATGGCCCCGACGTCCGCCTGGACGGGCTCGATCTGTAGGCGGCCCAGGTCCACGCGCGAGGAGTCCAGCAGCGCGACTACCAGGCGGTTCATCCGTCCCGCCTGCGCCACCACCTGGCCCATCAGCGTGTGCATGATCGGGTCGCCTTCGCCCAGCCGCTTGGCGGCCATCTGCGCGGCCATGCGGATGGAGGTGAGTGGTGACTTCAGTTCGTGCGCCGCGACGGAGATGAACTCGTTGCGGACCTGCGTACTGCGCTGCGCGGCCTCCACCTGTACCCGCGCCTCGCGTTCCGCCTCCACGGCCCGCGCGTGCTCCAGGGACAGCGAGACGCGGTCGCCGATCATGCGCAGCAGTGACAGGTCGTCCTCGCGGAAGCGGCCCGGCAGCCGGCTCGCCACGTAGAGGGCTCCGCGCAGGCGGTTCTCGGAGCGCATGGGCACCCCGAGCCAGGATCCGGCGACCCGCTGGCCGGGCGCCGACTCCAGGCCCTCGTGGACGAGGATGGCGGTGTGCTCGTCGATGACGCGGTCGATCACGCCCTGGCGCACCGCGCGGAAGGAATCGGCCGACTTCCCGCGTTCAGCCAGGACGCGCCGCTCTCCGTCGTCCTCCAGCAGCAGGGCGACCTCGTCCGCCGCAAAGACCTGTTCCACCTGCTCGACCAGCGCCTCCGAGAGACGGTCCACCGTGACATGCGCCAGGGTTGTCTCGGTGACCCGCTGGAGCGCCTCCAGGCGGTTCTGGGCTGCCTCAGCCTGCTCGCGGGCGGTCCGTTCCGCCTCCAGCAGTACTTCGCGTTCCAGTTCCCCGCGCTTCCGCTCGCTGAGGTCGCGCGTCACCTTGCCGAAGCCCAGGATGCGGCCGGACGGGGCCTTGATGGCAGTGATGACCACGTTCGCCCAGAACCGCGAACCGTCCTTGCGGATGCGCCAGTCTTCGTCCTCGAACCGGCCTGCCTCCGTGGCGACTCGAAGTTCGTACTCCGGCTTGCCGGCGCGCACGTCTGCCGCCGGGTAGAAGACCGAGAAGTGGCGCCCGACGATCTCGTCCGCGCGGTAGCCCTTGATGGCCTCGGCGCCGGGGTTCCACGTGAGGATCACCCCCTCCGGCGACAGGATGAACATGGCGTAGTCACGGACGCTGTCCACCATCAGGCGGAACAGGTCCGTCACGTCCGTCGTGTGCTCGTCCGCTGTCCCCACCCGGGATTTCCCCTCGCAGCAGTCCTCCCCTGATACAGCATCCGGACACGGCACGGGGGCAGCCCTTGTGATTGCGATGGCTTTGCCACGCCGAAGGCGGCTCATGCCACGTCTCACGTTGCCGGCGAGCGGAGGAGGAGGTGCACCCGTATACTCCGCGCGCGGCGCGCCATGGCGTCGCGGTCCGGGTTCGACATGGAACCCGCATGAAAGGCACGGGACGTGCGCAAGATCAGTGTGGGGATCAACTGGCAGGGCGAGTTCGATCTCGACAAGATCGTGGAGCAGGCGAAGATCGCGGACGACGCCGGGGTCTACGAGATCACGGTGGCGGAGGCATGGGGGCGGGACGCCCTCTCGATCCTCGCGGTGCTGGCCCGCGAGACGAAGAACATCCACCTGGGCACCAGCATCATCAACATCTTCTCGCGCTCGCCGGGGGCGGTGGCGCAGCACTTCGCCACGCTGGACGAGATCTCCGGCGGCCGGATGATCATTGGCCTCGGCTCTTCCGGGCCAAACGTGATCGAGCACTTCCACGGCATCAAGTTCGAGAAGCCGCTGACCCGCATGCGCGAGTATGTGGACATCATCAACATGCTCATGCGGGAAGAGCCGTTGAACTACGACGGCAAGATCTTCAACCTGCAGCGCGGGTTCACCATGCGCTTCAAGCCGGTCCGGGAGCACATCCCGATCCACGTGGCATCCGTCACGCCGAAGTCCGTGCAGCAGACGGCGGAGATCGCGGACGGGTGGATCCCGATCTTCTTCCCGAAGTCGCAGTGGAAGAGCCAGTTGGACCGCTTCTACTCCGCGGTGGAGGCGGCCGGCCGCAAGCGCGAAGACGTTGACGTGCGCAACGCCACCGGCGTGAGCGTCTCCGACGACCGCGACCGCGTGCTGCAGGGCACGGCGTCGAACGCAGCCTTCTACATCGCCCGCATGGGCGACTTCTACTACGAGCACTTCTCCCGCATGGGCTACGCGGACGAGGCGAACGCCGTGCGCAAGGCCTGGGCGGACGGGGGCAGCGCCGCCGGCG
>CAYTRA010000326.1:0-3254 GCA_964439675.1 uncultured Dehalococcoidaceae bacterium | reverse complement strand
AGGTGCACGACGTGCTCCTCGGCGTGGTGGCCGTCGATGAGTCGGCCGTCCTCGATTGGGTCGACTGGCTCGAGGACCTCCGGGCCGCCCGCCGCGCGGACGCCACCCCCACCGGGGACTCGCGCATCTGGTTCGCCGTCGAGCACGTCGAGGCGGTCCGCCTCCTCTACGAGGGCGCGGCCATGCCGCCCATCGATGTACCCGCTCGCGCCATCCTCCCCGTCGAGCACCGCGAGGGCGCTCGCGCCACCCTGCTCCGGGGCCACACCGAGATCGCGGGCGTGACCACCGTGGCAGAACTCGCGGCTCGGTCCGCCCTCGGCGAGACGGACGTGGAACACGGCCTCGCGATGCTGGAGGCGCAGGGCTTCGTGCTGCGAGGCCGCTTCAGCCCCGGCGCGCAGCAGGACGAGTGGTGTGACCGCCGCCTGCTCGCGCGCATCCACCGCTACACCCTCGACCGACTGCGCAAGGAGATCGACCCGGTCGCCAAGCAGGACTACATGCGCTTTCTGCTGCGCTGGCAACACCTCGATCCCCGCGACCACGCCGAGGGCCGGCGCGGCCTCCGCGCCGTCATTGCGCGCCTCGCGGGCTTCGAGGCGCCCGCGAGCGTCTGGGAGTCGGACCTGTTGCGGGCGCGCATGCGGGAGTACCACGCCTCCTGGCTCGACGAACTCTGCCTCGCCGGTGAGGCCACGTGGGCCCGTCTCACCCCGCGCCGCCAGGAGATCGAGGGCCGCCTTGGCTCGGCGGCCACCCGCGCGACTCCCGTCACCCTCGCCCCGCGCCAACTGCTGCCAAGCCTCCTCGCGGCCACGCGCGGCACGGAAGGCGGCTGGGGTGGCGGCGACCCGCCGCTGCCCTACGCCGGCGCCGCTGGCGAGATCGCGACACTCCTCGAACGTCGGGGCGCGCTTTTCTTCGACGAGATCGTGAGCGGCACCCGACGCCTGGTGACGGACGTCGAGCAGGGCCTGCGCGAACTGATCGCCGGCGGCTGGCTCGCCTCGGACGGCTTCCAGGGCCTGCGCGAGATTGCCGGCGGCAGCCGCTCTCGCGAGCGGCACCGCCGCCGAGGCGCGTTCGGCGGCGGCAACTACCTCCGAGGCGGCATGTTCGCCGGCGGTGGGCCGCCCGGCCGCTGGTCACTCGTCCGCGCCCCCGAGCCGCCCCGCGATCGTCCGGACGAGTTCCAGGACGCCCTCGCGGAGGAGGTGGCGCAGGTGCTACTGACGCGGTACGGCGTCGTCTTCCGGGACATCGCCCAGCGCGAGTCGTTCAACATGCCATGGCGCTACATCATGCGCGCCCTCCGCCGCCTCGAGGCGCGCGGCCTCATCCGCGGCGGCCGTTTCGTCATCGGCGTCGCCGGCGAGCAGTACGCCCTCCCGGAGGCCGTCACGCTCCTCCGCGACACACGCCGCGAGCCTCACGACGGCACCCGCATCACCGTGAGCGCCGTGGACCCCGTCAACATCACCGGCCACATCCTCCCTGGCGACCGCATCCCCGCCCAACGAGGCCGCACCGTCACCTTCATCGACGGCCTCCCCGAGAACCCGCTCGTCGGAACCGCAGCGAGCTAGCCCAACCCGTCCAACGCCTACCGAAGCGTGGCGTCGGGCTCCCCAGCCTCGTGACGCCTCCACCGCCCCAAGCCGTCCCCTGACCCGTTCAGGCAACCGCGCTCACCCCTCGAGGCTGGCCGCCTCTGACCCCCTCCCCCCTCGCGGGGGAGGGGGTGGGGAGAGGGGGCGTCCGCCCCAAGGGCGGACGAAGCGAGGGCCACCCTCCGGCGGCCCCCCCCGCCGCTAACGAGCGCAGGGGCGCCGCCCCGGCCCCCCCCCCCCCCCCCCCGGGGGGGGGCGGGTTGGGGCGGGGGGGCGGCCCCCCGAAGGGCGGACGAATCGAGGGCCACCGTCAGGCGTCCCCACCCGACGATAACGAGCGCAGTAGACTGCGCGGCATGTCGGACACCTTCCTCGTCGCCGCCGTCCAGGCCGCACCGGTCTACCTCGACCGCGAGGCGTCCACGCAGAAGGCGTGCGCCCTCATCGCGGACGCCGCCCGGACGGGCGCACGCGTGATCGCGTTCGGCGAGACGTGGCTTCCGGGCTATCCCTGGTTCGTCACCCAGGGGCGCTCCTCCCGCATGGGTGACGCGCGCGCCGCCTACATCGAGCAGGCGGTGAGCATCCCCGGCCCCGAGACGGACCGACTCTGCGAGGCCGCCCGAAACGCCGGCGCGGACGTGGTCATCGGCGTGGTCGAACTCGAGCCGCACACCCGCGCCTCGGTGTACTGCACGCTGCTCTTCATCTCCTCGGAGGGCGAGATCCTCGGGCGGCATCGCAAACTGAAGCCCACCGACGCCGAACGGCGCGTGTGGTCGGACGGCGACGCCTCCGGCCTCCACGTCTACGACCGTGAGTACGCGCGGCTCAGCGGCCTCAACTGCTGGGAGCACCAGATGCTGCTCCCGCAGTACGCCCTCGCGGCGGAGGGCACGCAACTGCACGTCGCCACCTGGCCCGACACCTATGGCTCGCAGTCGGAGTTGCTGTCACGGGCGTTCGCGTTCCAGTCCGGGTGCTATGTGATCAGCGTCGGCGGCCTCGGAACGGCCGAGGACGTGGCGCCGGCGTTCCGCGACCTGGAGCCGCCGACACTGCGCGCCGAGAGCCTCATCATCGACCCGCTCGGCGAGGTCATCGCACGCGCGACGCCCGGCGAGGAGGAGATCCTCGTCGCCGAGGTCGACCTCGGACGGGTGCGGCGACGGAAGTCGTACGGCGACATCGCCGGCCACTATGCCCGCCCCGACATCTTCGAGGTGCGCGTGAACCGCACCCCGCGCCGCGCGGTCCTCGACGCAGAGGGCTAGCCCGCCTCGCCCCCGCTCGGCCGCCGCAACAGCCCGATCCCGACTGTGAGCAGCCCGGCCACCAGCACGACCGCCCCCACGTACGCGAGGTTCACGAGGGCGTTCGGCTCCTGCGCGTCCTCCGGAAGCACGGAGAGGAAGTACGCCACCGGCAGCAGGATTGCCGCGACCGGCGCCGCGAGGCGCACGAGTGACTTCACGCGGTCCGACAGGTTCGCCTCGTCCACGTAGCGCAGCAGGACGAGCGACAGCAGCAGGAGCACGGCCGCGTGCGCATGGCCCGCGCGCCATAGATCCTGCCGCAGATCGTTATCGACGTACCCGGCTTCGCCCCCGGCCAGCATTCGAAGCAGGCTCGCCCCTCCGA
>CAYTRA010000325.1:0-3255 GCA_964439675.1 uncultured Dehalococcoidaceae bacterium | reverse complement strand
CGGCTACGAGGTGGCCGGCAAGACGGGCACCACGCTGGTCTCCATCCCCACGGGCTACGACATCGACAGCACCATCGCGTCGTTCGCCGGGTTCATTCCGTACGAGCAGCCGCGCGTCTCCATCCTCGTGAAGATCGACCAGCCCAGCGGCGGCCTGAACCTGGGCGGCCAGGTGGCCGCGCCGGTGTTTGCGGACCTGGCCGCGAAGGTGATGGACTACCTGCGCGTCCCACCCGACACCCAGACGGTGGCGAACCAATGACCGCGCCGGTCCTGGACGCTGCTTTCGTCACCGCGGCCCTGGCGCCGCGGTTGCGGCATCCTGTGGATCCCGCACTTGTCCACACTCGCTTCGAGCGGGCGGTCATCGACTCTCGCGAGGTGCGCCCGGGCGACCTGTTCGTCGCCCTGCCCGGCGAGCGCGTGGACGGCCACGACTTCGCCGCCGCGGCGGTCGCCGCCGGCGCCTCGGGCGTCCTCGCCAGTCGTGCGCTCGCGATCGAGGGCGTGCCGGTATTCGTCGCGGACGACTCGTTGGCGGCGCTCCAGGCGCTGGGCGCCGCATGGCGCGCGGCGCTCCCCCTGGAGGTTGTGGGCATCACCGGCTCCGTGGGCAAGACCACCACGAAGGCCATCGTGGCCTCGGTGCTGGGCGCGAAGTACCGGGTGCAGGCGAACCCGCTCAACTACAACAACGAGATCTCCGTGCCGCTGTGCCTGCTGGAACTGAAGCCGGGCACCCAGCGCGCGGTGATCGAGATGGGCATGTACACCACGGGCGAGATCGCCCTGCTCTGCCAGTGGGCGCAGCCACGGACCGGCATCGTCCTCAACGTGGGGCCCACGCACCTGGAGCGCGCGGGGTCCATGGAGGCAATCGCGCAGGCCAAGGGCGAACTGGTGGAGGCACTGCCGGCGGACGGCACGGCCGTCCTCAACGTGGACGACCGCCTGGTGCGCAGCATGGTCACGCGCGCCCGCGCCGACGTCATCTGGTTCGGCACGAGCGATCCAGCGGAAGTCCGAGGCACGGACGTGACGTCCCAGGGCGCGGACGGCTTCGACTTCACGCTCGGGTACCACGGCCGCACCCGCCAGCTGCATGTCCCGCTGCCCGGACGCCACCTGCTCTCCAACGTGCTGGCCGCCGCAGCGACCGGGCTGGCGGACGGCATGTCCTTCCGCCAGGTGTGCGACGCCATCGAGGCGCTCAACGTGCCGACGCGGATGCGCGTCATCGCGCGCCCGGACGGCACGCGCATCATCGATGACACATACAACGCGCAGCCGTCCTCGATGCTCGCGGCGCTCGACCTGGTGGACGAGATGCCCGGGCGGCACGTGGCGCTCCTGGGCGATATGCGCGAACTGGGCGAGGCCTCCCGCTATGAGCACGAACGCGTCGGCGAACGGGCCGGCGAGGTCCTCGATGCGCTCGTCACCATCGGTGACGAGGCGCGGGCGCTGGGCGACGTCGCGCTGTCCACGGGCGCGGGCGAGGTGCACCACGCGACCTCTCGCGCAGAAGCCGCGGCACTCCTCTGGACGCTGGTCCGGCCCGGCGACGTGGTGCTCGTGAAGGGCAGCCACGCGCTGGGGCTGGACGCGGTGGTGGCGGAACTGGAGCGGTCACGGGGGCCAGAGGAGCGGGAACCATGATCGAAGCCCTCCTGTCCGGTGGAGGAGCCTTCCTGCTGGCGCTCGCGGTGGGCCGTCCCGCCGTGCGCATCCTGGGCGCGAAGAAGATGGGCAAGGCGATCTCCGAGTACCAGCCGTCCACGCACGCGGTCAAAGCGGGCACGCCCACCATGGGCGGCATCTTCATCTGGGGCACGGTGGCCGTGGTCACCCTGCTCACGAACGTCTTCGAGTTCCGCGACGGCGAGATCGTCTTCGAGCGGCGCTCCATGCTGCTCCCGGTCATGGTCGTCGTCTCGATGATGGTGGTGGGCTTCTGGGACGACCTGGGCTC
The DNA here is from genome assembly GCA_964439675.1 of uncultured Dehalococcoidaceae bacterium. Classification (GTDB taxonomy): domain Bacteria; phylum Chloroflexota; class Dehalococcoidia; order UBA2979; family UBA2979; genus W-Chloroflexi-9. The sequence continues at coordinate 1,283 of CAYTRA010000325.1, read as the reverse complement.
CCTCGTCGGCGGTGCGTACCACGGGCTCTCGTGGCGGCTGAAGCTGGCGCTCATCAGCGCCCTGGCCGCCGTGATCGCCGCGACGATGTACTGGGTACTGGATGCACAGAGCATCAACATCCCGTGGCTGGGCCAGTACGAACTCGGTTATGTCTACATCGTGTTCGCTGTGCTGGTGGTGATCTCTTGCACCACGGCCGTTGCAGTGACAGACGGCTTGGACGGGCTGCTGGGCGGGCTGGCTGCGTTCGCCTTCGGCGCGTACGGGATCATCGCGTTCATGCAGGGCCAGGACTTCCTGGCGGTGTTCTGCTTCACCGTGGTGGGAGCGCTGCTGGGCTTCCTCTGGTTCAACGCCCACCCGGCGTCCGTGATCATGGGCGAGACGGGCGCGCTCCCGCTGGGGGCCGCCCTCGCGACGGTCGCGCTGATGACCGGGCACTGGCTGCTGCTCCCCGTCATCGGCGTCGTCTTCGTCGCGGAGTTCCTCTCGGACGTCATCCAGATCGCGTACTTCAAGGCCACGGGCGGGCGGCGCTTCTTCCGGAAGGCGCCGCTGCATAACCACCTGGAGTTTGTCGGCTGGTCCGAGCCGCAGGTGGTGATGCGCCTATATCTCTTCGGGATCGCTGGAGCCATGGTCGGCGTGGCCCTAGCGCTGTCAGTGTGACGGTGGGTGTGCTATACCGTGTTGATAAATTCGGCTTACCCGCTATGACAGATGCGCCAATGCTGCGGGAGGCACAGGTGACGGTGATTGGACTCGGGATCGAGGGCATCGACCTCGTCCGCTTCCTGGCGGCCGAGGGCGCCCGCGTGACCGTCTCCGACCGCCGCTCCCGCGAGGAACTCGGGGAGGCCCTCGCAGCGGTCGAGGACACGGGCGCCCGGCTGTCGCTGGGCGCGAATCGGGCGGAGGACGCGACGGGCGCGGACATGGTCTTCGTCTCCCAGGGCGTACCGAACGACAACCCGGCGGTCGCCGCGGCGCTCGCCGCCGGCGTGCCGGTGTCCACCATGCTCGGGCTCTTCCTCGAACGCTGCCCTGCCCCGGTGACCGGCATCACCGGCTCCGCCGGCAAGACCACCACCACGGCCCTGGTCGCCTCGATGCTGGCGGACGAGGGGCTGCCGCACGTGATGGGCGGCAACATTGGCATCGGTCTGCTCTCGCTGCTCCCGGAGATCGAGGCGGACACGCGGGTGGTGGTGGAGATGTCGCACACGCAGTTGGAGCGCGTGGCGGTCTCGCCGCACGTGGCCTGCGTGACGAACGTGACGCC
>CAYTRA010000324.1:0-3259 GCA_964439675.1 uncultured Dehalococcoidaceae bacterium | reverse complement strand
GGGCGCCGCGGAGGCGATGTACGAGTACGGCCCGTCGGCGTGGGACCTCGCGGCGCTGCTCGTGATCGTCGAGGAGGCCGGCGGCCGCCTCACGGACGACGCCGGCGAACCCGTCATCGACCACGGCCACGCGGTGACCTCGAACGGGCTCGTGCACGAGGAGTTGCTCGCGTTGCTGACGGCGCCGCCGGAGCGCTGAGCCGCTCGCGCGGGGGCCTTCGGGCGCGTCAGGCGCGACGGAGGCGAGGCGAGAGCGCGGCAGCTGCCGCACCCCCGACGACGAGGACGACGCCCGCGGCCATGAGGGCGCGCGAGACGGACGTCTCGTCCGCGAGGGCGCCCAGGGTCAGCGGGCCGATCCAGCCGAAGCCGATCGCGACGTTCCACGCGCCCAGGGCGCGTCCGCGAAGGCGGTCGGGGACGGCGGCTTGCAACATAATCCACTGGAGGGCGTCCACCATCGCCGCGCACGCGCCGATGCCCGCGGCGATCGCCAGCGAGAGCACGTAGACCTCGGATGCGCCGAGCAGCAGGAGCAGGACGCCGAACGCGAAGAACACGCCGATGAACAGTGGGCCGTGACGCACTCGGTCGCCGGTGATCGAGAGGAAGAGCGTGCCGCCCACGGACCCCGCACCGGCCGCGCCCACGATGCCGCCGAGGCCCACCGCGCCGACCTCCAGCAGGCGATCCGCGAGGGCGGGGAGCAGGGAGTCGTACGAGAACCCGAAGATCTCCACCACGACCATCAGGCCCAGCAGGATGGCGACCATCCGGAACTGCGTGACGATGCGCAGGCCCTCGACGGTGTCGGTGAGCAGCGAGGCGGCGCGGCCGAGCCGCTCCGCGGGCTCTCGGACGAGGCGGTAGGCGTACGCCGAGAGCAGGAATGCGACGGCGCCGAGGGCGAACGCCCAGGCAGGGCCCACGAACCCGATGATCGCGCCGCTGCCGACCGCACCGATGGCCGCGACCATGCGCTGCCCCATGGACACCAGGCTGATCGCGCTTGCTCGGCGCTCCGGGCCGGCGAGGTCGCCCGAGAGGGTGTGGAGAGCGGCCAGGTGCAGCGTGCGCCCCACGCCGCCGACGGCGACCAGCACCAGGATCGCCGCCACGGGCGCCTCGAAGAGCACGACCAGCGCCACGATGGCCGCGAGGGCGACCGCGTTCGTGACGGCGGAACCGGCGAGGATGGCGGGACGGCTGTTGCGGTCACTGAGGGCGCCGGCGACCGGGCCCACGATGACTGCCGGGGCGGAGGCGGCAGCCGTGGCGGCGGCGGTGATGAACGCCGAGTCCGTGGCGTCGAAGACGTACCAGCCGATGGCGACACGCTGCGACCAGAGGCCGAACGAGTACCCCAGCGCCCCCAGCCAGACGGCGAGGTAGCCCGGTGCTCGGAAGGGGGCCGGGGCGCGGACCAGGGTCTGTGTCATCGCAGCGACCGAGGTCCGCTCGGATCAGGCGGTGGGAGTGGCCTCAGTCACCTCGGTGACCTCGAACTCGAAGTCCTCGATGACAGGGTTGGCGAGCAACTTGGCGCACATGTCGCGCACGGCGGCGCTCGCCTCGGCAGCGGTGCCGGCCTCGAGGGTGATGTCGATGCGCTTGCCGACGCGCACGGCGGAGACGCCCTCGAAGCCGAGGCTGTGGAGGCCGTCCCGGACGGCGAGGCCCTGCGGGTCGTTGATCAGGGGGCGCAGCATCACGTTCACGTGGGCGAGGTAGGTGGCCATGGGTGCTCCTTGCTTGGGACAGGGCTCAGGATTGCTCAGGGCAGACCTGGGTCGCTAGATGGCGGTCGGGAGGTCCTCGCCGGTGATGCGGCGGTAGGCCTCCAGGTAGCGGTCGGCCGTCTGCTGGACGACCTGGGCGGGGAGCATCGGGGGCGGCGGCGACTTGTCCCAGTCCAGCGCGTCCAGGTAGTCGCGCAGCGGCTGCTTGTCGAACGAGGGCTGCTCGCGGCCGGGCTGGTACTCGTCGGCGGGCCAGAACCTCGATGAGTCGGGCGTCATCACCTCGTCCACCAGGCACGGTTCGCCATCGATGAGGCCGAACTCGAACTTGGTGTCGGCGATGAGGATGCCGCGTTCGCGGCAGGCCTGCGCGCCGAAGCGATAGAGGGCGAGCGAGCGCACCTTGATCGCGTTCGCCATGTCCGGCCCCAGGAGCCCCTCGAGTTCCGCGTACGACATCGGCGCGTCGTGGGCCGGGGGCTCGGCCTTGCTGGAGGGGGTGAACAGCGGCTCGTCGAGGCGTGACGCGAGCTGGAGGCCGATCGGCAACGGGATGCCGCTGACGGCCATGTCGCGCTGGTAGTCCCGCCAGCCGGAGCCGGCCAGGTAGCCGCGGACGACGCATTCGGCCGGGAGGACCTCGGCGCGGCGCATCACCATGGAGCGGCCGAAGTACCGCCGGTCGGTGACGCCGAACTCCTTCGCGTTCGAGCCATCGAGGACGGCGATGAAGCCGCTGGGCACGACGTCCGCCGTCTTGCGATACCAGTACTCCGATATTCGGGTGAGGATCTCGCCCTTCCGAGGGATACCGGTATCCATCACCACATCGAAGGCGGAGATGCGGTCGGTGGCGACCAGGAGCAGGCGCTCACCTCGGTCGTCCGGGGGGAGTTCGTAGAGGTCGCGCACCTTGCCCTGGTGGACCTTTGGGAGGGCGAGGTCGGTCTCCAGCATGACGGGGGTCACGAGAGCAGTCCGATGCGGCGGAACGTCTCGTCAGTATGCGTGAGGAATGCTCGCGGGTCGAAAATCGCGTCCAACTGCGCGCTGTCGAGGCGCTCCTGCACGCGCGGGTCCTGCTCCAGCAGGCCGCGGTACGGCACCTCCTCGCGCCAGGCGCGCATGCTGTTCGACTTCACGATGTCGTACGCCGCCTCTCGCTTGAGCCCGGTCTCGATGAGGGCGTTGAGGACCTTCGAGGAGTAGATGAGGCCCTGCGTCCGCTCGAGGTTGCGGAGCATGCGGTCCGGGTAGACGACGAGGCCGTCCATGACGCCCGTAAAAATGTGCAGCGCATAGTCGAGCAGGCCGGTCGCGTCCGGAAGAATGATGCGTTCCGCGCTGGAATGGCTGATATCTCGTTCGTGCCAGAGCGCGACGTTTTCGAGGCCGGTCGTGGCATAGCCACGGAGCGTGCGGGCGATGCCGCAGACGCGCTCGCACAACTCCGGGTTGCGCTTGTGGGGCATGGCGGACGACCCGGTCTGGCCGCCCTCGTCAAACGGCTCCTCGGCTTC
>CAYTRA010000323.1:0-3277 GCA_964439675.1 uncultured Dehalococcoidaceae bacterium | reverse complement strand
CGGCGACTCATCCAGTTGCAGCGCCACCTCGCCGGTGACGCCGCCCACCTCGGCCTCGGGCACGTCATAGAAGAGCCAGAGCAGGTGGGAGCCGTCCGGCCGGCGCAGCACGTAGGAGCCCAGCAGGTCACCGGTGGGGTGCACCGGCAGCCGGATCAGGTCCTCCTCCGGTGTCTCCTCGTCGGCCGTGGGGTTCAGGAGGTCGCTGAACGTCGGCGGCAGGGCCGCCTCGTAGACCACGACGCCCGTCCCCACCTCCTCGCCCAGGCGCAGCCAGCGCTCCGCCAGTTCCGCGCCCGTGGAGGCTCCGGACTCGCCTCGACAGCCCACGAGGGCCACCGCTGCCGCGAGCAGGACGAGCCCCGGGATCAGACGAGGCCGCGAGCGCGGCCACCAGGGTGAGCGCATGAGTCGTCCTTCAGCCGGCGAGGGAGAGGGGACGCATCGTAACACCGGCGCCAGCACGCGGCGGGCGCGCCATCGTCAGTCTCGGCGCGAAGGACCGAAGTGGAGGAGAGGGAGGAATGGGGTGGGTGAGGGGATTCGAACCCCCGATCTTCAGGGCCACAACCTGACGCCCTAACCGCTAGGCCACACCCACCACGGTGCCCTTGGATCGTAGCATTCGCCCGGCGTCAGCCGCCATCGGCCCGCCTCCCGCGAGGCGCTACACCGTCTGCAGGAGATACCTCGAGGCGTCGACCGGCGCGCCCTGGTGCGTCACGTCCAGGCGCAGCAGCCCGCCACCGCCGAGCGTGCCCACCGGCTGGCTCCGCAGCAGCGACGCGCCGAGGGCCACCGAGCCGATCACGCCCTGTAGCGTGCTCCGCCACCCGTTCCCATGGTCGATCACCACTCGGCCGCCGCCAGACTGCACCACCACCCCGTCCGCCGGGGTCAGCACGTCGTCGCCGGCCGCACCAAAGAAGTCCAACCCGCTCCCGCTCGCCCGCTGCGCGGTGACCCTCGACAGCGGCGAGGTCAGCACCCCACCCGGCCCGCGTCCGCCGAAGACCGCCCCCGAGTTCGCGATGAGACCGCCAAAGACCGGGGCCGCCTCGCCCAGGATGGCGTTCAGGTAGTGCCGCGTCTCCAGCGGCAGCGCCGCCTCCCAGTTGTCGCCGTGGGCCCCCACCAGTTGCTGCACGCGCCCCAACCCCGCGTTGTACGAGGTGAGCGCACGGCGCACGTCGCCGTCCCACGCGCTCAGGTAGTGGCGCATGGTCTGCGCGCCGGCCGTCAGTCCCGCCACCGGGTCCAACCGGTCCACGTTCGCGTAGTACTGCGGCATCAACTGCGCGATGCCCTCCGCACCCGCGGAGGACACCCGCAGCCCGTAGACCACGTCCGGGTTGAAGCCAGACTCCTGGTCCATCTGCCGCTCGAAGAGTGCGCCGTAGCCCGGCCCGATGATCTGTTCGGCAATGCTGCGGCTCATGCCCCGCCAGCCATAGGGGTCGGCGGCGTCGCCCGTGGCCTGCTTCGCCAGTTGGGCGTCGAGCCAGCCGGGCATCTGCTTGAACCCACTGCTCGAGGAGTGCTCCACCACGGGATCGGGAGATGGAGCGCTGGATCGCCCCGTCCGGAAGAACGGCTCGCCCGCGCGGATGGCCGCGATCTCCGCACGCACGGAAGCAATCTCGCTCCGAGGCGCATCGAGGTGGCGCTTGAGGGTGTCCGCGAACGACGGCCCTGCCGGGGCCGGGGCGCTGGTCGTGGCCGGCGCCGTGCTCGTCACCGGCGTGACGCCGGAGACGCCAGTGACGCCGCTGACCGCTTCCACCGACACCAGGCGCCCCCACGGGAATCCCGCCGCCGCACGGCGGATGCCCCGTCAGGCTATCGAGCGCCTCGAGTCGGCCCGTATCGGGAAAACCCCGGATCGAGTGGCGTCGTACCGCCTACCGCTGCTCGCCGAGCGAGTGGTACTTGCCTCGATAGAACAGCAGCGGCGAGTCATCCGGACGCTCCACGCCGAAGTCGTGCACGCGTCCGACGACGATCATGTGGTCGCCGCCGGAGTAGCGCTCCTCCACGCGGCATTCGGTCCAGGCCAGCGCGCCCTCCAGGATCGGCGAGCCCAGGGGGCCGGAGCGATAGGCGAAGCCGCCCATCTCCTCCTTCTTCTCCCCGCGCATCGCGAAGGCCTGGGAGACCTCCTGCTGGTCCTCCGCCAGGATGTTCACGGAGAACGACTCCGCCACCTGGAAGATCGGGTACATCGAGGCGCTCTCGTCGATGCAGATGAGCACCATGGCCGGGTGCAGGGAGAGCGAGAGGAAGGCGTTGGCGGTCATCCCGCGGATGATGTCGTCGTACTTGACGGCCACCACGGTCACGCCGGTGGCGAACATCCCCATGGCATTACGGAATTCGCGCGAGTCGATCGCGGCGCCAGCCCCCTCAGACCGAGAGCCGTCAGCCATCCTCGCTCCTCCGATCCGCCGGCCCGTCACCCGGTGTCGAGCGGGAATCGTAACACGCAGCCCCGTCCCCTCCCCCGCGTATACTCGCGCCGCTGCCGGCCACCGGGATCGAGGGCTATCGATGACCACCTCCGCCACCACCACGACCGTCGACGGCCGCCAGGTCCACTACCAGCTGACCGGCGGGGGCCCTCGTACCGTCGTCTGGACACACGGCGTCGGCCTCTCGCTGGACTACTGGCAGGAGGACTTGCCGAAGTTCCCCGGCTTCCGCCACCTCGCGTACGACGTGCGCGGGATGGGCCAGTCAGAGGGCACGGACGGGCCCGTCACCATCGCGGACTGGGCGAACGACCTCGCCGGCCTCATGGACGCCCTCGACATTCCGAGCGCCGTCATCGCCGGGCACTCCATGGGCGGCGTCATCTCGCAGCGGTTCGCCATCGACTTCCCGGAACGCACCGACGGGCTGCTCCTGGTCTCCACCTCCAGCCGCGTCGGCGCCGCCGCCACCGCCGTCTGGATGCAGCGCGCGCAGGAGACCGAGGCGACCGACCCTCGCCTTGCCGCCGCGCAGCGGGCCGTCGCCGCCTACAACATGGACGAGGGCCTCAAGTCCGTCCGAGTGCCCACGCTCATCGTCGTCGGAGACCAGGACCCCACCACGCCCCCCGGCGGCTCCGTCATCATGTCCCGCCTCATCCCCCACGCCGAACTCGAGATCTACCCCGGCATCGGCCATTCCCCGCTGCACGAGGAGCCCCGCGCCGTCGAGCGCGTCCAGGTCTGGCTCCGCCAGTTCGCCTAGCGCCCGGGACGCCAGCCCCTCCGGCCCCGTCTCCCCTCCGGCT
>CAYTRA010000322.1:0-3290 GCA_964439675.1 uncultured Dehalococcoidaceae bacterium | reverse complement strand
ACATCGGGGCGGGCGAGCGTGGGCATGAAGCCCTGCACGAACGTGCTGTACGTCTCGTTGATCATGCGCTGTGACTCGGCCGCGATGGTGCCGAACACGAGCGAGGACTTGCCCGAGCCGGAGACGCCGGTGAACACCGTCAGGCGGCGCTTCGGGATCTCGACGCTGATGTCCTTGAGGTTGTTCTCGCGAGCGCCCTGCACGCGGATCAGGTCATGGCTGTCCGCACGGTGCTCCGCCGCCGACTGCTTCTTGGTCCTCGTGGCCATCGTGTCTCCATCCGTCGTTCGGCGCCCATCGAGGGCGCGGCGGTTCGGCCGAGCTTGCCTCGGGAGATGCTGGGCGGTCTGGGGGCTACGGGTGCTGCTGGAGCCGGATCATGTTGCCGGCAGGGTCGCGCACGGCGCAGTCGCGTACGCCGTAGGGCTGATCCGCCGGCTCCTGGATAACCTCCGCACCGCTGGCCTGCAGTCGCTCGAAGGCGGCGTCCACGTCCGGCGTGCGCAGCACGATGCCGGCGTAGGTGCCCTTCGCCATCATCTCGGCAATGACGCGCTGCTCGTCTTCCGTGACACCGGGGTCGCCGTTCGGCGGGTTGAGGACGATGGCGACTCCGGGCTGGTCGGCCGGGCCCACCGTGACCCAGCGCATGCCCTCGTAGCCCACGTCATTGCGGACCTCGAAGCCGAGCACGTCCCGGTAGAAGGCGATGGCGGCGTCTGCGTCGTTGTGAGGGAGGAAGCTGGAGTGGATCGTGATGTCCATAGCAAGGTCCTTTCTGGTCGAACCACTATGAGCGTCACGCTATCGACGCGTCAGCACCGGCGCTTCTCGATTCCTGACCGGTCTGGTGACCTGCTTCGCCACGCACGAGGGGATACCGTCGGTGGCGTCTGCCTGCTCCTGCCGATAGACGCTCGGCGGCACTCCGACCAGTTCGGTGAAGCGCGTGCTGAAGGTGCCCAGGGAGGAGCAGCCGACCGCGAAGCAGACCTCGGTCACGCTCATGTCGCCGCGCCGCAGGAGGGCCATGGCGCGCTCGATGCGTCGAGTCATGAGGTAGGAGTAGGGCGACTCGCCGTAGGCCTGCCGGAACTGCCGGCTGAGGTGCCCGGCGGACATGTGCACGCCTCGCGCGAGCGCCTCGACGTCCAGCGGCTGCGCGTACTCCCGGTCCATCCGGTCGCGCACGCGCCGTAGGCGCGCAAGGTCGCTGAGGTGGGCGTTCGTGGCGGCGGTATTCGTCACGAGCGGGAGGATAGCACCTGCCCGCCGGGCTGATGGAGGTGAGGGACGCCATCCGGAGGGCGCCGCTCTGCCGCGAAGTCCAGTCACGATGATGCTGTTTGGTGGGAGCGAGTGCGATCTCCGATCTTGTCGCGGGCCTCGCTGCGCCGAGGTCGTTGACACCCCCCGCCGACAGGAGGATCGCGATGAACATTCGGGCCGCGCTTTCGTATGGGGCGGACAGCCCCACGCTCGTCGAGGACGTTGAGATCGACGAGCCTCGCGGTGGCGAGATCCTGGTCCGCATGGTCGCCTCCGGCGTCTGCCACACCGACCTGGTGGTCAAGAAGACGTGGCCAATGAACAACGCCGAGCGTCTTCCGGTTGTCCTGGGCCACGAGGGCGCCGGCGTCGTGGAGGCTGTCGGCCCGAGCGTCTCGAAGGTGAAGCCCGGCGACCACGTGCTCCTCTCGTACGCGTCCTGCCGGCAGTGCAAGCAGTGCGAGGCCGGCCGTCCCTACTACTGCACGCAGTTCGGCCTCCTGAACATGGGCGGCGGCCGCGTCGAGGGCCCGCCGCAGATGACCAAGGACGGCAAGCAGGTCTTCGGGGGCTTCTTTGGTCAGTCCTCCTTCGCCTCCTACGCACTGTCGAGTGAGTCCAACACCGTCGTCGTCGACCCGGAGCTGGACCTGAGGGTGGTCGCGCCGTTTGGGTGTACCACGCAGCCGGGCGACGCGCTCGCCGTGTTCGGCTGCGGCGGTGTTGGCCTCGCCGCGGTCATGGCCGCGAACGCCGTGGGCGCCGAGGTGATCGTGGCCGTCGACCCCGTCGCGGCGCGGCGGGAGGTGGCCCTCGATGTCGGCGCGACGCACGTGATCGACCCGCTGTCAGAGGACGTCGTGCCGAAGATCCAGGAACTGACCGGCGGTGGGGCGAACGGGTCCATCGAGACCTCCGCACGTGCGGACGTGGTCAAGCAAGCCCTCCAGTGCCTCGCGCCCATGGGGACGTGCGTGAACCTGGGCGTCGGCACTCCGGAGTTCCCGTTCACCATGCAGATGGTCGGCGGGGGGCGGAGGCTCACGAGCATCATCGAGGGCGAGGCCGACCCGCAGGAGTTCCTCCCGCGACTGATCGAGCTCTACCGCAACGGCCAGATGCCGATCGACCGGCTCATCAAGTACTACCAATTCGACGACTTCGAGCAGGCGGTCCACGACTCCGAGACCGGAGCGACCATCAAGCCGGTGCTGCTCTTCGAGTAGTCCTCGGTCACGGCCTCGAGTGCGAACGGCGGCGGGAACTCCCGCCGCCCTCCTGTGTCACTAGACGTAAGAGTCGAGTGGTGACGCGTCCGGCGGATCGCGCCAGCACACCTCGTCGCGGTCGTAGGCGCTGCTGACGGCGCGCATCATCTCCGTGGGGTTGTCGCTTGGCGGGAGGGGATGCTCGTCCTCCGTGGAGAGCATCGGCATGTCCTCGTAGCGCGAGATGCTGATCTGGTCGCCGTAGGCGAAGTGCCAGCCGCGCACCGTGACGCGGAAATACGCGCGCCACTTGCCGCGATCGTCCTGGCGTATGACGAACTCGCCGCCCTGGGCCTTGCGGAAGGCAATGGCGCCGTCTGGGTGGGGGTAGGGGAGCACGGGTGACTCCCTCCCTGCTCGATGGGTTGGAGTGGGGTTGGGCGGCCGCCGGGGGGCGGCGGCCGCCCGGCTGAACGTTAGCCCTCGGCCGGCGCGAACTTCGGCAGTCGCATGCCGGGCACGTGCTCCGGGAACCGCACCTCCACGCGCATCCCCACGCGGATGTCCTCGTTCGCGATGTCGATGAGGTTCGTCTGCAGACGCGGGCCCTCATCGAGTTCTACGACGGTGACGTTGTACGGCAGGTCGTTGGTGAAACCGGGGTGGTAGAACTGGTGCATCACGCCAAACGTGAACACGGTCCCCCGACCGGAGGCCTGCTCCCAGCGGAGGTCCTCGCCGAGGCACTCCGAGCAGATCTGTGTCGCGGGCGCGAGCCACGCATCGCAAGCGTTGCAGCGCACCAGCATCAGC
>CAYTRA010000321.1:0-3302 GCA_964439675.1 uncultured Dehalococcoidaceae bacterium | reverse complement strand
GCCTCGAGTGCCGGGGCCGAAGGGGGGACCACCATGGCGCAACGGCTGAAGTTCTCCGCCGCAGCCGCGTACCGGCACCTGCGGCAGGCCGACCCGGTGGTGGGCGCGCTCATCGAGCAGCACGGGCCGTACCGGCCCCGACCCGCCATGGACCACTACGAGTCGCTGCTGCGGACGGTGATGTTCCAGCAACTGAACGGCCGCGCCGCCTCCGCGATCCAGGACCGCTGGATGGCCCTCTATGGCGGCCGCTACCCCACACCGTCCGAACTGCTGGCCACCACGGACGAGGCGTTCCGATCGGTGGGTGTGTCCCGGCAGAAGACGGGGTACCTGCGGGATATCGCGGGGCGGACGCTCTCGGGGGCGCTGGACCTCCAGGGCATCGAGGACCTGCCGGACGAGGAGATCGTGTCGCAGGTCACGGCGGTGAACGGGCTGGGCGAGTGGTCCGCCCACATGTTCCTGATGTTCCAGCTGGGACGGCCAGACGTGCTGCCCACGGGCGACTTCGGCGTGCGCAACGGGATGCGGATCGCGTATGGGCTGCCGGACATGCCCTCGCCGGCCCGTGCGCGCGAGATCGGCGCGGCGTGGGCGCCGTATCGGTCGGTCGGATCCTGGTACATGTGGCGGGCCGTGGAGGGCATCGCGGAGTACGTCAGCGAGCCAGAGGCGACGCCCGCCGGGTAGTCGGAACCGCGCGCTAGTAGTCGGCGTGGTCCACGAGGCCGAACGCGTCCATGGGCAGATAGCGCACGTCCGCGCGGCCGACGATCTCCGATACCGGGACAGGGCCGAAGGCCCGGGAGTCGTGCGAGCGGTTGCGGTTGTCCCCCATCACGAACACGTGGCCCTCGGGCACCACGAGTTCGTCGAGGGGCTGCGCCGGCGGCTCCGCGAGGTAGGGCTCCTCCAGCGGCACACCGTCCACGAACACGACGCCATCCTCCACGCGCACGCGCTGGCCCTCGATGGCCACGACGCGCTTCAGGAGGTCCGCCCCGCCCTGCCCGTGGAGGACCACTACCTCGCCGGGTTCGGGGTCGGTGAGGCGGTAGATGAGCCGGTTCACCACCAGCCGGTCGCCGTTCTGGAACGTGGGCAGCATGGAAGTGCCGTCCACCTGGTAGTTGGCGACGGCGAACTGGAAGACCAGGAAGAACGCCGCCACCAGCACAGCAAGGTCCAGGGCTTCGCGGGCCCCTCGCAAGAGCAGGAGGGCGAGGCGGCCTCGTGGCTGCTCGCCGGAGGGCGGTGGCCAGCCCTCCCACGCGTCCACCTCGCCGAGGGCGGCGTGCGTCGGTGCCGCCTCGATGGGTGCGGGCGCCTCGGCGGAGGGTCCGGGGTCGGTGTCGGGCATCGGTGCCACTCTAGGGCGGAGAAGGGTCAGTGGCTCGGGGGCGGGACGGGCATGCCGACGGCCGGGTAGACGAGCACCCCTCCTATACTGGCGCGAGGCAGTGTGAGTATTGAGCAGGTAGCGGCAAGGATTCCCCATGCGCATCGTCCTCTTCGGGCAGGCAGCCTTCGGCAAGGATGTCCTGGAAGCCTTGCTGGCGGCCGAGGAGGAGGTCGTCGGCGTCTCCACGCCTCGACAGGGCACCCGGCCCGACCCGCTGTTCGAGGCGGCGACGGCGCACAAGATCCCGGTCATCGAGACGCCTGCCCTGCGCCAGGACGAGCCGTTCCAGCAGTACCTGGCCTGGAAGCCGGACCTGCTGGTGTTCGCCTTCGTCACGGACATCGTGCGGAAGCGCGTGCTGGACGCCGCCACTTACGGCGCGATCCAGTACCACCCCTCCCTGCTCCCGCTGCACCGAGGCCGCGCGGCGATGAACTGGGCGATTATGTCTGGCGCCACGAGGACCGGCCTCTCCATCTTCTGGGTGGACGAGGGCATCGACACCGGCCCGATCCTGCTCCAGCGCGAGGTGGAGATCGGTCCGGACGACTCGGTGGGCTCGCTCTACTTCAACCGCCTGTACGCGATGGGCGTGGAGGCCCTGGGCGAGGCGGTGCGCCTGGTCCGGGAGGGCAACGCCCCGCGCGTGGAGCAGGACGACACGGAGGCCACCTACGAGCCCCCCGTCGGCGATGAGCACGCGCGCATCGACTGGTTCCAGCACGGCCGCGTGGTGCACAACATCGTGCGCGGATGCGACCCGCAACCCGGCGCGTGGAGCACCCTGCGAGGGCAGCCGGTACGCCTCTTCGGCTCGCACTGGCGGCCGGGGCATCCGGACCAGCCGCCCGGCACGGTGGTGGCCACCAGCGGCAGCAGCGTGGAGATCGCCACCATCGGCGGCACGCTAACCGTCGACCGCGTCCAGCAGGAAGGCCAGGGCAAGACGGCCGCGGCCGACGTGTTGCAGGCGGGGGACGTGCTGGAGCGCCCCTCGTAGTCCGTCCTCGGCCCCCCCGAGTCCCTCGAGGACGCGGGGAGCCTCGATCAGCGCACGCGGAGGAGGGGCATGTGATCGTCGGCTGCGTCACGGAGATCAAGACCGAGGAGTACCGCGTCGGCCTGACGCCGGAGTCGGTGACGGCGCTGGTGGAGGGCGGCCACACCGTCCTCATGCAGCGGGGCGCGGGCGACGGTTCGCACTACTTCGACGACGACTACGCGGCCGCGGGCGCGGAACTCGCCCCGACCGCGGAGGATGTGTGGGCTCGGGCGGCCCTGCTCTGCAAGGTGAAGGAACCGCAGCCCTCCGAGTACGCACTGATGCGCCCGGACCAGATCCTCTTCACCTACCTCCACCTGGCCGCCGCGCCTGAAGTGGCGAAGGAGATGCTGCGCTCCGGCATCATCGGCGTGGCGTACGAGACGGTGCGGCGCGCGGACGGCTCGCTCCCCCTGCTGGCCCCGATGTCCGAGGTGGCCGGCCGCATGGCGGTCGAGATCGGCGCGCACTACCTCAAGCGCCCCGGCCCCGGGCGAGGGCTGCTGCTGGGCGGAGTGCCCGGCGCGCCTCCCGGGCACGTGCTGGTGATCGGCTCCGGGAACGTCGGCGCGAACGCGGTACGGCTCGCGGTGGGGATGGGCGCCCGCGTGACCGTGGCCTCGATCGCCGAGGACCAGTTGCGCGCGCTGGACCGCGAGTACCAGGGCCGCGTGGAGACGATCCTGTCGTCGCCCAAGGCCATCGCCGACCGCATCCGCACAGCCGACCTGGTGATCGGCGCCGTCCTCGTCGAGGGCGAGCGCGCGCCGGTGGTGGTGACGCGCGAGATGGTGCGCTCCATGCCCGCCGGCTCGAACACGTGGTGCTGTACGAGGTTTCGGTCGTGACCTACCC